>NZ_CAWUDO010000086.1:0-34585 GCF_963920935.1 Nostoc sp. CCY 9925
TTTTAGTGATCGCACCTTTTTCGCCCAACCTCACAAAATCGCGTTGCTCCCCTCCTGGTTTAGTTTCAGACTAGCTTTGAAAAACATAGGATGACCTAACTTTAGCTTTTCCTGTAAAACATATAAAACAGTGAAAAAAGTATTTGTAGCGCCAATCTAGAAGCAACATTTCTGTAGATGAAGTTGAAAGTTAATTGATATTTTCATCATTAAACTATGCTTACTATGCGTAACTTAATACAAATTGTCAGTTTGACAGTTCTAGTGTTTACAAACCTACTTGTTCCTAGTCATCCAGTAGCAGCGCAGAAAGCTTGCGTTGTTACAGATAGTGGTGATGTTGTGTGTGGCAAACTTCAGCAGGATTCTAAAAATCCTAGCACTCAAAATAATCAAACTATAGAATTTGAAACTATCAACATCACTTTGCAAGGCTGTAAGCGCTCTACCTCTACTGTTAATTGTTACTTTCTGTTATCTCCTAAAAAAGATGGCACTGGATATTTTTACTGTGGGGGCAGTAAAATGTTTGACACATTTGCAAGAGAGTATTTTTGTCAGCAAGGCCAAATTGGCGAACAGAAAGGTTCTAATTCCCAGTACACAACAATGCTTAAAGGTATTCCGTTGACAGCAATAGCTACTTTTCGGGAAATACCCACGCAGGTGAAAGAGATTTCAGCGTTGCAAGTAGGGGTCAATTTAACAGATTACGGTACTCCTCCTTATCAATCTGCTGTATTTCGCAGCATACTTGTATCAGAGTGATTTAAGCTTAGGTTAAATTGAGGAACGAAACCCAACATTATTAACACCTTATTGGGTTTTGCTGTCGTTCAAGCCAACCTATCATTTTTAATTACATAGTGACGCAATCTTTTCTTTCTACTTAGACAACCGCCACAACTTGATTGTGTTGTCAGCACTCCCACTCGCCAGGGTTTTACCATCTGGGCTAAAAGCGATAGAATCAACTCGATCAGAATGACCCTCGATAGTTTTGATTTCCTTTGCCGTTATCACATTCCACAATTTGATCTTACCGTCATCACTTCCACTAACTAAGGTTTTGCCATCTGGGCTAAAAACGACAGAACTAACCTTAGAAGAATGCCCTTGAAGTGTGAGAGTTTCACTTCCTGTTGCTACATCCCACAGCTTGACTGTACCGTCATCACTTCCACTAGCCAGGACTTTGCCATCTGGTTTGAAAGTGACAGAATGAACTGAGAAAAAACTTCCCTGTAACGTAAGCTTTACTGTTCCTGTTGCTACATCCCACAGTTTGATTGTCTGGTTGTTACTCCCACTGGCAAGGATTTTACCATCTGGGCTGTAGGCTACAGAATCAATCCAGTCAGAATCAGCCTGGAGGAGAGTTCGTTTTACCGTTCCTGTTGCTACATTCCACAGTCTAATGCTCATGTCACGACTCCCACTAGCCAGAGTTTGACCATTTGGGCTGAAGCTAATAGAAGTAATCGGCAGAAAATGACCTCGCAGGGTATTCCACAAGACGAAATTAGTAGAAGCACTAGAGATTTTCCTTCCCTGCAACAAAGGTGTAGGAGATTTATTAATTGGTCTATCCTCAGTAGCAATCTGAGGGAGTGGGAATTGTCTAATTTGACTCGCAGGTTTATTTGCTTGTTCCTGCAACCTTTTTGCTGTTTGTGAGCCATTTCTCAAGTATATTTGTATCGGAATTCCTGCAAAATCTACTGCCTTAGTTCTACCATCCTGGCTTGATTGTCCATGTATTCCGACCAAACGCCCTTGCTCATTTAGAATTGGGCCGCCACTCATTCCTGGTTTAGTAGGAGTATTAAAAACTAACGAATACTCATTAACAGGCTTCGGAACAATTCTAATATTCATCTGCTGTATTAGTAAATACTCCCGTTCTATGCTGAATCGATCGGGATCAGCCCAACCAGAAACATAAACTGTTATACGTGCATTCAGGGGATCAAAATCTAAATCTGCTTTCCGGTAGTTTTGGGTACTAGTAAATTGCACTTCAGCTAAATCTAAATTACCCAAGTGTTTTATTATACTTCATTGACTTTGTATATGTTGCGATCGTAAGTCTGGATGGTGTAGTTCCCCGGTGGTTTAAATACATGCCAGTTTGTCAAAACAGTATAAGAATTTTCTTGACGGTCAATAATCACTCCAGAACCAGTGTTTGCTCCATCAATGCGAACTGTAACCTGGTAAGCATCCGGTTCTGTTAAAGCAACGACTTGCGGCTGCACAATGACAATTGTCGCACCAATGAATACCGCCAAAAGTCCACTAAAAAGCTTCATCTTCTCTTATTCTATGCAGCATCAGTATCATTCACTAAGCTTTCCTGTTTAGGAGCAGTGTTAGTACTAGAAGTTGAGCGATCGCATTTGTTATCATCTACCAGTTGCTTGACATCAAGATACAAATCACCTTGGTCGTAAGTAATAGCTTGACATCCACCCAAATTCACAGGTTTACCTGCAATACGGAAATCAAGTATCTGCTCTAAAACTATTGCTGTATCAGTTCCTGGTTTGAGGGTAACTAGTAAATCCTCTGATTTACAAGGTACGCCTTTGCGATTAGTAATGCATAAAACTGGATAGTTGTTGAAGTTATCTCTGGTAGTAATCAAAAGCAAACCATTATCGTAATAGCGTTGCAACTTCAGAGAAACAATCTGACAACGCTTTAAAGGTGGGAAATTTTTAAAATCTTTAACTACCCAACGGATGAATATCTCATTTCCTCGTGATGTGCGTACCTTGGTAACTGGTATACCATTTTCTTGTGTGCAGAAGAATTTGTTATTTCCAGCGTAAGTTGGCTGATTGCTTGTAGCAGTAACTGCCAAGGCTAAAGCGGAAATCACAGAAGCTGTTGCTACCCCTGGTAATACGCGAGCAAGTAACCTCAGTTGCATATATCTAAGTATTAATCTCTAAAAATACTTGACATTAATAGACCAAGCTACAACGTCAAATTATTGATTTTCGGAATTATGCTCAAATATATCAGTGAAAATTAGGTTTTTTGATAAAAAATTATCAAGATTAGTCGCTTTTGTGAAAATCTATCACAAGAATGCGATATTTTTTCTCAATATCTCAATAAGTATAAGTTTATACTTTTTATATTAAAGTATGGTAGAGGCGATCGCTTCAATCTAAACCCCAAGATCGATAAAGGCGATGTCTACGACGGGTTACGCCTACGCCTCATCCCGGAAAGAAGTGTGCGATCGCCTTTATAAAAACTTCAATATCGGAGCATAAATATCATCATGTCACAATTACCAGAATCTGCCCAGTCCAAGTTAGAACAGGAATAATTCTGGAATCACAATTAACCTGCTCTTACCATCCATACCAGAAAGCTCAGAATTAACTCGACAGGAGGAAGGGAATAATCCATTAAATCAATTGTTACCGTTTGTCCCTCTAACTTGAGAAATCGCCATTGCGTTCCACTAGTGACAGTACCGTAAACTGCTGTAAAAGATTGTTTTTTCGCTTCATTAAATCGTTGTGCAGCTACCATTTCGGCAATGCACTGTCCTAGTCCTGATTTTAAATCTGCTTTTTTCGCTTCAACAACCACAATTGCAGGTGCTTCCACCGTTAATTGTTCTGGCGAACGACAAAGCAGGAAATCACATACACCGTTGAGTCCAATACTTGCATCAACGTTAAACTCTTCCCCAGAAAATACGCTAATTGAGGAATTGAAAATGCGCCGTACTTCTAGAAGTAGAGGATTAGTAATTACCTCAGAACGTGCTTTTTCAGTATCAACTGCGATCGCCCACGGTAAATTTTCTAAAATAATTTGCAGTCTGGGACTTGAAGTAACTGGTTCAATCGAGTCTGGGAAAAAGCGAACTCCCTCTACAGTAGTTAAGTGAAAATCTTATTTCACTTTATCGATGGTGAATTGACTATAGGGCATAGTAATTCGTAATTAAGAAGAGAATCACTGCGTTTTATTGATTTTAGGGTGAGCATTTTACCCACCCTACCTTTTCAATTAACCTTTCAATGCCTCAGCAGTCTTCTCCTTATCCAACTTCAGAATCAACACTCCCAAAGGTGGTAAACACAAATCCAAGGAATAAGGACGACTGTGCAAAGACCAATCATCCGTCCACTTACCGCCTAAGTTGCCCATATTACTGCCGCCATACTGACGGGCATCGCTGTTGAACAACTCGGTATAAAATCCCTTTTCTGGGACACCGATACGGTAGTGTGAATGAGGTTGTGGTGTAAAATTGCAAACAACGATCGCAAAATCATCAGAATCGCGATCGCGTCTGATAAAGGAAACCACACTATGGCGGTTGTCGCTACAGTCAATCCACTCAAACCCTGGTTCAGCAAAATCCTGGGTATATAAAGTTGGTTCACTGCGGTAAAGATGGTTCAAATCCTGGAAAAATGTTTTCAACTGTTGGTGTGGCTCATATTGGAATAAGTGCCATTCCAAGTCAGACCAAACATTCCACTCACTCCACTGCCCAAATTCCATACTCATAAACATGGTTTTCTTGCCTGGGTGAGCAAACATGTAAGTAAACAAACAACGCACATTAGCTAACTTCTGCCATCTATCCCCCGGCATTTTGCCGATGATATTACTTTTGCCATGCACCACTTCATCGTGGGATAAGGCCAGCATGAAGTTCTCACTGTGGTTATACCACATACTAAAAGTAATGTTGTTTTGGTGGAATTGGCGGAACCACGGGTCCATGCTGAAATAGTCCAACATATCGTGCATCCAGCCCATATTCCACTTCAAGTTAAAGCCGAGTCCGCCTGTGTAGGTGGGCCAAGATACCATCGGCCAAGAAGTGGATTCTTCAGCAATTGAGAGAACCCCAGGAAAATAGCTGAATATGATGTGATTTACTTGGCGCAGAAAATCTGCTGCTTCTAAGTTTTCTCTGCCACCATACTGGTTGGGCAGCCATTCTCCTGGTTTGCGGCAATAGTCATTGTAGAGCATTGAAGCCACAGCATCGACACGAATTCCATCAATGTGGTACTTGTCAAACCAAAAGAGGGCATTTGCCATCAAAAAATTACTGACTTCGTGGCGACTATAGTTGAATACCAAAGTACCCCATTCTTTGTGTTCCCCTTTGCGGGGATCAGCGTGTTCGTACAAGTGGCTACCATCAAAGAATGCTAAACCATGACCATCTTTAGGGAAGTGACCAGGAACCCAATCCACAATTACGCCAATATCATTTTCGTGACATTTGTCAACAAAATACATGAAATCTTCAGGCGTACCAAAACGGGAGGTGGGGGCATAGTACCCAGTTACTTGATAACCCCAAGAACCATCAAAGGGATGCTCTGCAATGGGTAGCAGTTCTAGATGGGTATATCCCAATTCTTTGACGTAGGGAATGAGTCGGTCTGCCAGTTCCCGGTAAGTTAGGAAGCGTGCGCCTGGTTTCAGTTCCGAAACAATAACTACAGGTTCAGTTTCACCATTGGGCAGTTTAGCTGGTTCCGCACTAGAAGCATGTAACCAAGAGCCTAAATGCACTTCATAGACGGAAACTGGCTGAGTGAGGGGGTCAGTGTGACGCCGCTTTTCCATCCAGTCTTCGTCATTCCAACTGTAAGCATCTAAATCAGTAACAATAGACGCCGTTTTTGGGCGGGCTTCTTGCTGAAAACCGTAGGGATCGGATTTTTCGTAAATGTGGCCTTCAAAATTTTTGATTTCATATTTGTAATGCTCGCCCACTCCGATTTCCGGAATAAACAATTCCCAAACCCCAGTCGGGCCTTTACGCATCTGGTGTTTGCGCCCATCCCAGAGGTTAAAATCTCCCAAAAGTGAGACATTTCGGGCGTTGGGTGCCCAAACGGCAAAATAAACGCCCTTGACGCCATCTATTTGGGTGGGGTGCGCTCCCAGTTTCTCGTAAATTCGATGATGGTTGCCTTCACCAAACAAATGCAAGTCAAAGTCTGTCAAGTTGGGAGAACGGAAAGCGTAAGGGTCATAGGTGACACGCTCATGTTCTCCTTCTTTAATCCGTAGCTGGTAGTTTGCTAGTTCTGCGGTTTCAATGGTGCATTCAAAAAAGTGTGGATGATGTACTGCCTGCATTGGGTATTCTTTGCGTTGTTCGGGAAGAACTACCCATGCTGCACTTGCATTTGGTAAGTAGGCTCGCACAGCCCAGGCAGTTTTACCATCTTGTTCTATGGGATGGGAACCTAGTATTTCAAACGGATCGTGATGTTGATTCCAAACGATACGGTTAACCTGTTCAGGAGCGATCGTGGTCATGGACATGAAGCTACCTAAGTGTAATAACGTGATTGACTAAACGTACTTTTTTAATATCTATATATATTCTTTACATTTATTTGCAAATTTGTCGCCACCGTTATCCTACCTCAGAATGAGTCATCTGTTTTTGGGCATGGGGCGGAGGGGCAAAGGTGAGAATGACTAATGACTAATGACTAAAAATTTAAAAATGGGAAAAACTGAAGTAAGGTTTTTCGTATGCGAAGTAAAAAAATCTGGTCGCGAATTTTGGGGTCTAGTTTTGGGGGTGGTGTCTGTTGCAGCTGTGCTTCTAACTGGGCATATTCGGCAGCAGTCAGGAATCTGCCATCGATAGGCGATCGCGCTTCTATGATAATCTGTGTCCGTAATATCTCTTCTGGTGTATCCTCTGGTGGTGGTAATGCTATTACCGCCGATCCCCAATAACTACTTAAAACAATAATTGTTGTACTAATTACAAATAAAAGCAGTAATTTTACTATATTATTGACTTTAATTTTCATCATCCCCCCCACTGCATTCACAATGCAGCATGAAAATCTGTTTTTCCGATGCCCAATACCCAATACCCCATATCAATAAAAATCTGGCAACGTCAAGAGACATCACCAGGTCTTATTTTTTTGATACATGATAAATTATTTTGTCCTTCCTAAGCTCAGTACTTTAAGCTCTTCGACACCAGTGTCCTTTATTTACTGCCATAGTTAGCTGGTGCTTGAGCGGCTATTCAAAAATTCTCAAAAGCTTGGTTAATAGACTTTGGCATTTTAGCAATACTTAAGAAGCCTGAAATTCAGGCTTCTTAAATAGCTGTACCATAGACATCTTGCAAAAATAGTTTTGCAAGAGGGGGAAAACGGAAAAGGAGGGATCTTCCCTTTAACTTTTGCCCCTTGCCCTTTTCCCCACTTCTGCAAGAAGTCTCATGTCGTACTCCTACGGTGAAGCAAGCTAAGCGGAGCATCTCCGTCAGGAGAGGGGTACACAACTTGGGAATTTTGAATTTTGGGAGAAGTCGGAGATAAGGCTTGCTTAAATCTCAACTTCAGTGATTTTGTCTACTCTACAAATAAACAAGCTAGACCAGCGTTTCCACATAAGCTGTACAAAGCTCTCACACTACAACACACAGGTGTGGGTTTTTATGTGAACTTGATTCATTCAAGTCTATGTGGTGAGTAGCTTTTTCAATAAGCTATTCTCGGCTGATTTGAACTCAATTTTAGAGTGCCTTATTTAGGAGTAGCAGTCGGGGTAGCTGCGGGAGTAGCTGGTGTGGTAGCAGCAGGGGTAGAAGCTGGAGGTGCGTCTGTTGGTTCACCTGTAGCAGCTGGAGTACTAGTAGTACCACCACCACCTTCACCGCCACCTTCACAGGCTCCAAGAGTTGCAGCCAGACTTAATATTAGAGCCAAACCAAAGATTTTTGTTTTCATAACTCCTCTTTCACCAATTGTGGCTAGAAAAATTTTTCGCCTGTTGAATACGATACCGTATTTATCGCTTTTTTTTAAATGCTGTAAGATTACATACTTAAAAAAAACAACCTTTTGGGGTATTCTTTTTAAAATTAACTATCATACAGCCACTTGATTAGTTTCTCTTAACTCAGGAGCAAAATTCAAAGTATTAAATTTTTTTTGTCAATTGAGCTATCATAGCAAAAAATTTATCGTAAAAAATTTACAGAGAACTCTGAGCAGCGGTTCCCACCGCTCAGAAGTTCGGAGAGTCAGTCGTCAAAATCCAAAATCTATTGGAGTATGACTTAGTTCATGAATACAGAGGTTGAAAATCCCGTCCAAGTCTGCAATTGGTAAGTCGAGATTAAATACTAGTATTAAATAACACTGACATTGTTTGGGATCTCCCAACTTGTGAGCGGCGTAAGGTGCTCACAACTTTTGTGTGAATTATGGTCTGTTTTTTATTTTTTTGACAGAGTATTGCACCTTAGTGCTCCTCGTTGCCATACTTTAGGTGCGATATATGTAAACAGCAAGCTATCCAGCTTCTAATCGCTGATTGCAAACACTGTAATATCTAGAGGATACAAACATTGATATAGCTAGCTATTAGAAAAGTTAAAAGGGTGTAGTCTGTTATGTGTGTTTATTGCATAGAAGGGTATTTTAACCTCAGCAAAAACAGACAATCAATTGAAAGTACAGTATTTTTCATCTAAAAAAATTTTATGGTTGTTGGTCGTAAATCAGCTGTTTCTACAAAGGGTACTTCGTTTTGGCGAGATTCTATTCTTTCTTTGGGGAGGCGGCGACGTTCCGCGCGTCTGGAGTCAACAGCGCAGAGTGATTCTATACCCACTATCCAAGCTGCACCAGTATCCTCTACAAGACGAAAGCGTTCCTCAAAAAATTTATCGGTTTCTTCCACAAATGAGGCAGTTATGCCCAAATTGCCTAAAGAGTTAGGCAGACAACAACTGCCAAATCCCAATGACCAGTCGAATCAAACCAGCAAGAGTCCAGAGGTAGGTTTTTTTGGTCTTCCCACCATGTCTGGTTCTGGAGTAACACCATTATGGTTGCTGCGTTTATACACTTTTCATCGTTATTCGTCAGTTTTGGCGTTTTTATTAGTAGCTGCGACACTTGCGGTTTATGGCTGGACAGTATATTCTCAAGAGCTTTGGAGTCAGTCATATCGCAGACTGCAAAATCTCCAACGTCATGAGCGGCTATTGACGACAACTAACGCGACGCTGAGAAACAAAATGGCACAGGAAGCAGAACAGCCAACAACAGGGTTAGTATCGCCAACTCCTGAAGGAATGATTTTCTTACCTCCAGCATCTTCTCAGTCTGAACCAGACTCGTCTAATACAAAACCAAATCCCCAAACCCAACAAAAAACACTCTCGCCGCTGGGATATTAAGGGCATTGGGTGTTGGACATTGGGAGATGGCTTCGCCAAGGGTAAAGAGAAAAGCAATTAAACAAAGTTCTTCCCCTTTACCTTTAACTTTTACCCTTTTCCCTACCCGGAGGGTTTGGACTCATGGCTAATGACTAATGACTAATGACTAAGGACAAACCCAATGCAAAAGTCGCCAGGTAAAACAAAATTCGCAAAGTTTCGCACTCCAGCATTCACAAGGCGACAGAGGCGTTCTAAGCGAGGTTTGTTGGGAAAGATTGCGTCTAATATCCAGGAGCAAACATCCAACAGCAAGTCCCGACTGTTTATTGTGTGGGGTGTATTAATCGCAGCGGGGTTGGGATTGAGTATTAACTTGTATAACCTGCAAATTATCCGGGGGCCAAAGTTAACAGAGTACGCACGAAACCAGCAAATGGTAAATTTGCGACCCTTTATGCCTCGTCGTCCGGTGCTAGACCGGAATAATAATCTGTTGGCGATTGACCGTCCTGTGTATACATTGTACGCTCATCCTAAATTGTTTGATAAGTCTAATGAAGAGATAGCAGAGCAACTTTCCCCGATATTAGCCAAAGATGCTCCTGAATTGGTGAAGACTTTTGAAAGCAAAAAAAGTGGGATTGTACTTGCGCCAGCGATACCGGAAGAAATTATCGATCGCATCACCTCTTTGCGCTTAAATGGTTTAGAACTGATTCAAAAATACTCCCGATATTACCCTTCAGACGATTTGGCTGCTGATGTAGTGGGCTACGTGAATGTTGACCGTCGCGGTCAGGCGGGTGTGGAATACTCTCAAGAGAAGTTACTAGAACGTTCTGTGCAAACGGTACGCCTCAGTCGAGCAGGTAATGGCGCTTTAATGCCAAACTATGCCCCTGAAGGTTTTTTACATTTTGATGATTTGCGACTGCAACTGACTATTGATAGCCGTTTGCAACGAATTGCCCGCACTGCTTTGAAACAAAAGATGGATGAGTTTAAAGCTAAACGCGGCGCGGTAATTGTCATGGATGCACTTGATGGTTCTTTACTCGCCTTAGTTTCTCAGCCCACTTATAACCCTAATGAATACGCCAAAGCTAATATTTCACTGTTTAAAAACTGGACGGTGGCGGATCTTTATGAACCGGGATCGACCTTCAAGCCTTTAAATGTAGCGATCGCTCTGGAAAATGGTGTCATTAAACCAGATGATATCTTTAATGACTCCGGTTCTATTCGCGTAGCTAATTACACCATCAAAAATGCGATGAATAATGGTTATGGGCGGATTAGTATCGCTCAAATCCTGCAAAATTCTAGCAACATTGGCATGGTGCAAATTATCCAGCGATTAAAACCTGCAATTTACTACAACTGGCTGGAACGTTTGGGACTAGGGCAAAAAGTTGATACAGATTTACCTTTTGAAGTCGGTGGTCGGCTCAAAAGTCAAGAAGAATTTATCACTTCGCCAATTGAACCAGCTACTACTTCCTTTGGTCAAGGCTTTTCGATGACACCGATACAGCTGGTACAAATGCACGGCGCTTTAGCCAATGGCGGTAAATTAGTTACGCCCCATGTAGTTCGAGGTTTGATTGATACCAAAGGACAGATGCATGATTCACCATCTCGCACTATCCCACGCCAAATTTTCTCAGCCGCAACAGCCCAAAAGGTAGTAGAAATGATGGAAACTGTTGTGTCTGAAGGTACTGGTAAGGTGTCACAAATTCCCGGATATCGGATTGGTGGCAAAACTGGTACTGCCCAAAAAGCCAGTCCCAATGGTGGTTACATCAAGGGTGCGAGAATCACTAGCTTTGTAGCTATTTTACCAGTGGAATCTCCCCGCTATGTCGTCTTCGCATTGGTGGATGAACCAAAGGGAGAAAACGCCTACGGTTCTACCGTCGCCGCCCCAATTGTGAAGTCGGTGATTGAAGCCCTGATTCCTTTGGAAGAGATTCCGCCAAGCAAGGCGATGCAATGACGGGGTGTGGGGAGTGCCGGGAGTGTAGGGAGAAATTCAGGACTTACGCACTGAAGCTTGAAACCCTGATCCCCCCTAACCCCCCTTGAAAAGGGGGGAATGTCTAAAGCCCCCTTTTTAAGGGGGTTGGGGGATGTGAGTGCGTAAGTCCTGAAATTATAAAAAAGCTTCCCAACCTTCCCACACCTGCCACACCTCCCAATGCCCAATACCTTTCTAGGCTTAATCTTTCTTTATAACCAGGGAAAGAGGTACAGAACACTACTCGTGTGGGAACTTAAATATTAGAGGTGAAACTGATTTCTCACTTTTCTAAGGCTACAGAAGATTCCATGCAAAGCAATATAGTTATGTTCCCTAAGCCTAAGGCTGGGAAAAAGAGTACGCAAACACAAGAAACAACAGTTATCAAGTACGACAGTGCTGAGCAGCAATTTCTAGAACTGCTAGCAATGGAAGATTTGGACAATCAACTGGATATAAAACCTGGAAAAGCGAGTGAGTTTCAACAGACGCTTTCTATGGCAATTAGCGCTGCCTATGGAAACGATCGCTCTGATGAACAAGCTCACTTGTTTTTACAACGGATACTTTATCGAATTAATCGGCTAAATTTGTTTTGGTATGATGATTTGCATAATTATACCAATGAGCGATCGCTTTATTTGTACTCATGTCGCGACCAAATTGAAGCTGCTTGGCAAAAGTGGGAACTCGCACAATTCGATCTGGCTGCACTGCAACAATTGGATGCTAAACAAGCTTTAATTGAGCGTACATCGGCTGATTTAAATCCGCCATTATCGCCAAATAGTCGCTATATCCGTGAGGAATTGACTGAAAGTGGCTATCGTCACTTGCTAGCGATCGGCTCGTTTGATGGCTTGGTTGAAGCTAGTAATCTTTCCCGCGTTTTGGGTGGTGCTGCCAATGATGTGCAATGTACCCTGGTGCGGGTGTTACTAGAGGAATACGGCAACGGTCGCTTAGCTCGCAAGCACTCAACATTTTTTGCCGAAATGTTAGCTGAGTTTGGGATGAAAACTCAACCAGAGGCGTATTTCAATTTAGTACCTTGGGAAGTGCTGGCTTCTACCAATCATAATTTTCTGATGACCGAGCGCAAACGTTATTTCTTGCGCTACAGCGGTGGTTTAACCTATTTTGAAGTGGCTGGCCCTGCGGTTTACAAAAACTATCTTGTGACAGCACAACGACTGGGACTCTCAGAAGTAGCAGTCGGTTATTGGGAATTGCACATCAGAGAAGATGAACGCCACGGTCGTTGGATGTTAGATGATGTAGCTTTGTCTTTGGCAGAACTATATCCTAATGATGCATGGGAACTATTGCTGGGGTACGACCAACAAAAACTCATGAGCGATCGCGCCGCTGGTGCTGTTGTGCGATCAATACGCCAAGCAGAACAAACTGCTTGACTCATGTAAGAATTCCCAAAAATTAGAAATCGAACAAGAATTCAGAATCAATTAGTGGGGGATTAACGGCCACCACTAATTGTAGACCACTAAATTTTCAGTTTGGTGTGGTGTTTCATTGTTTATTCATTCCCCAGCCACACAGAATACAAACAAGAGAATTTTGGCTGCTTACTACTGAATTCTGTTTTGTTAAAAATAGCAGATTGTTTTGAGAATTTTAATTTGGCATTGTCAGCCATTTTATTACTCATTTGCCTGCTAATTAATTTCCTTGGCAAATAGTTTTTTGCTAGAGGGACAGATATTTATTGCCTTTATACCAGGTAGTAAATAATTTTTTGTTGAATCAATCATACCTTATTCTTGAGTTACAGTCAAATGAAAGACATCTTTTTTTGTCCTGAAGAATCTAATTTCTACTCTAACTGCTTAGAAAACCTTGTAATCAGAAATTGTCGAGATTACGAATCCATTGTTGAGTTTGGTTCTGGAGATGGCAGCCCTGTAATTAATTCTTTGTTGAGAAATAAGTTTGATGGTGTAATTCAGGGATTTGAATTAAATACTTCTGCATGGAAAGCTGCAAATTTAATCATTGATGAATACAACCTCACTGATAAATATATAATCCATAATTCATGTTTGTTTGACTCTTCTCAACATGATGCAGGGTATCTTATAGCTAATCCGCCATATCTACCAGCACCAGATAATGATATATATATGCCACTTTTATTTGGAGGTGTAGATGGAGCTACAATTACTAACGAGCTTTTGACCTTAGGTTATGAAAATGTGTTGGTTTTAGTATCTAGCTTTTCTAATCCAACAAGTACGCTAGACGTAGCAAAACAAAATGGTTATTCTGTGGAAAATTTTATGATTTTACCTTTGCAGTTTGGCTATTATAGCTCTGAACCAAAGGTTAAAAAACACATAGAAAAATTACAGAAAAACAAAATGGCATTTTATTCTGGCGATTATTACTTTCTAGCTGGTGTTTTATTTAAAAAACGCCAAGATACTGAAATTGATTTATCTGATGAATTAGCCCAGGTAATGACTAGTTTATGAAATATATATAGGAATATTATGTAACTTTTGAAGTTACTTGTTTTTCGGCGATAGTTAATAGGGAATAAACAATAATTAATTGCCTATTCCCTATTGCCTGTCTACACATATAAGTTCCTGTGCTAATTATTGCTGAGGCTTTTGTTGTTGCAGTAGCGATGTCTACGACGGGCTACCCACGCAATCTTTCTAGTTCTTGCTCTGCATGTAGTATTCCCTCGCTTGGCTTTGAACCAGATGTAGATTAGCTTTATACTGCTTGAGCTATTCTGGCTTTTTGTGCCAATGTCCATCATCGCCTTTTTCGTAATCGCGTTTCACTGCACTCCAAGCAACACGAAAAGCACGTTCTTCTTCACCATACTGTTCTTGAGCACTGTTAAAAGCAGCCCGAAAAATTTCTTGGGCGTGGTTGGGTAAGTTATCTTTTACTGAATCTGGTAAATCTTCAATTTGTTGATAAGGCATAAATCATACTAATTATGAATTAAGTTCAGCACTTTATCGGTGAATAAAGGTAAAGTGTAGTGGTGTGACAAGCCTAAATTAATGCAATAGAAAAATTTATTGATTTTCATGAAATTTCAATAACTGAAAAATTTCTGAAGCACTATTTTAATATTGTCACACCAGTAAGCGATCGCTAATAAATAAATTCTCAAAAGAAGTACAAATTAATCAGTCCTTCTAAAGACGTGATGGTGTCAAAAAACTAAGTTTTTGAGCTTTAAAACTCGACACACTATCCCAATAATTCACTTGGCTAATATTCACCTTGAGCAAAGCAATATTCGGTTCATCTAGTCCTTTAGGAAACCAAGTTTGAAGTTCTGGTTTCCATAGTTCTCTCATCTTGTTGCGGTCTTTTACAAGTTGCGAGCTACCTGAAATAGACACGAACCGCTGCTGTTCCGGTGACACAAAACTGACATTGACCTGCGGATAATGTTCAACCTCAGTTACCTTATGAGAATCTGCATAGGTAAAAAACCAAAGTGTAGCATCAGAATTAATCTCACCACTCTTGGACATAGGATAACTATGCAGACTTCCATCGTTATCGACTGTGGTAAACATACCATAATCAATATCTTTGATTAGTTCATGCAACTTTTGAATTTGTTGTTCGCGGTCTGTAGAAGTTGTCATTGGGTGTACTTGTTTTTGGTTTTACTTTCTGGAGTGTAATTTTTGATTACAACCAGGTTGACTTTACATATGTAAAAGTTGTAAAAGTCATCTTTGATTATCAACATTTTTAAGTTTAATTACGTGAGTCCACAGATTGAATTATATTCTTAATAATATTTTAGAGTTCTATCTATAGAAATATTGATTTAGAATGATGTTGAGCTACAAGCTGGTAATTATTTAGCTCTATATCTAGACGATTTTTACAATAACGACGTGATTTGTAAGCTTATTTCTTTAGATATAAATTTTAGAATCTTGACACTCAATTCCACTTCTTTCTGTAACTTTAGACTGATGAAGGCAGCTATTAATTTAACTACGCTTGAATTCTGAGATCTATCTTTAAGTCTACGTTATAAGCTTATATAGGAATCCGATTTGATTTTTGAAGTTATTAAGGTGGTGCGCGAAGGGTGATAGGTAAGAAGTAGGGAGTGGGGAATCAGTCTTTTGGAGTTGAGGGCGGGCTTTTTCACCTAATTAAATAGGAAATTTGTATGTGGGTGTCTCTTACAAAAGTACTTTTTACAAGGTATCTGTTAATAGGCTGATTTTTGCTGGAGGAAATTTTTAGATGATACCGATATCCGATTTGCAAGAAGTTAATGTTTCTGAGATTGTGGAAAGTCTCACTGGGATAATTATTGCCCCCATAATTCTTCCTATTGCAGCAGCAATCAAACAACCTGTAGTCAAAACGGCTATTAAAGAGGGGATTACTTTGTCGGAAAGATGTAAAGAAGCAGTTGCAGAAGTAGTAGAAGTTTGTGAAAATATAGCAACAGAAATCAATGCTGAACTCATTCATGAAAAACAAGAAGAATTTAATTCTAGAACCTTTGAAACTTATTTGAAGAGTAGCAAATCTGAGGTTGCTACGGATTTAATCAATGTATTATCCGATCTGAATGCTGATGTCGGACAGATAAGTCAGGGCGTTGTGGATTTGCGGTTGCTAGTACCTACTGGATTAGCAGCACTCGCCATTTACCAATTAATTAACCAAGGGTTAGAACTAGAAAAAATTCCCTGGTATATATTCGCTTGGTATGCCTTTGAAGTATTTACCAAATTTAATAATACAGGTGATTTACAACTATCAAATTCCCAAACAAAATGATGAGCTAATGTTTGGGGCATCATATTTTTTGAGGGGCATTAGTAGGAGTAATAATTGCTGTGATTCAAGCAATACACATAAATATCAAAGGGAGAGCTAGATTCAAAATAAATGAACTTTATCGTTCGGTAGAATTAAAAGAATATTTGGAGCGATCGCTTTCTAAAGAAGCAGCGATAACTTATGTTTATGCTAACCCACTAACCAGCAATATTTTAGTCAATTTTAGCAGAGATATCAGTCACAATCAAATTAGTAATTTAATTGAAAAAATATTATTAAATTATCCCAAACAAAGTAAAGAATCTCAAATAAATAAAAAAACAATTACTAATCTCCAAGAACAAAAATCAGAAAGCTGGCATTTAATGGCAGCAAATAACGTCGTAAATGCATTAAATACCTCAAAATCATCAGGATTATCTAGTAAATCTGCCGCGGAAAATCTTAATAAATATGGCGCAAATGTTTTAGACCAAGCAGCAACCCGTTCTGATTGGAACATCTTAATTGATCAATTCAAATCTCTCCCAGTGGCTTTATTAGGTGTTGCCGCAGGGGTTTCTGTTCTCACCGGTGGAGTAATTGATGCTGTAGTGATTATGGGTGTTGTTGGTTTAAATGCAGCCATTGGTTATGTCACAGAAAGCCAATCAGAAAGAATTATTCATTCCCTCAAAAATCAAGAACAAACATCAACTCCAGTCATTAGAGAAGGGAAACAAATAGAAATTCCTACAGAAGATGTTGTTTTAGGAGATATTTTATTTCTCAAACCTGGTGGTTATGTAGCGGCAGATGCGCGACTCATTGAAGCAGATAATCTCAGTATTGATGAGTCTGCTTTGACAGGAGAAAGTATTCCCATTACTAAAATTACTGCATCTTTAAGTGATGAGAATATTCCATTAGGCGATCGCCTGAATATGATTTACAAAGGCACTTTTGTTACTGGTGGTCAAGGACTCGCTGCGGTTGTCTCCACAGGCAAATTTACTGAAATGGGTAAAATCCAACAAATGGTTGGTGAAGCAACAGCAATCCAGACTCCCCTAGCAAAACAACTAGATGAAGTTGGTAGTCAACTAGTTTTAATTGGCATGGGAATTTGCGGTCTAGTCTTTGGTATGGGAGTATTACGAGGATATGGTTTAGTACAAATGCTCAAATCATCCATATCCTTAGCGGTAGCTGCCGTTCCTGAGGGTTTACCCACCATTGCGACTACAACCTTAGCCTTAGGCATCCGAGATATGAGGAAAAATAACGTCCTCGTTCGCAGTTTGAGTGCCGTAGAAGCATTAGGTTCCGTACAGACAATTTGTATGGATAAAACCGGGACACTGACAGAAAATAAAATGTCTGTGGTGGAGATATATGCAAACAGCAGACACATTACTGTATCGGATGGAGAATTTATTACTGGCGAAGAGAAAATTAATCCCTATACCTGCGATGAACTGCTAAAGCTGATTCATGTCTCAGTTCTCTGCAATGAAACACAAATCAGTCTACAGGAGGATGGCGAGTATATAGTTACAGGTTCGGCAACAGAAAACGCCTTGATTTACATGGCAATTAGCGCTGGGGTAGATGCGATCGCACTCAGAGAAAAATATCTTTTATTGCAAACAAACTTGCGATCGGAAAATCGTAACATCATGAGTACAATTCATCAAACTCCTGATGGCAATCAATTAATTGCTGTTAAAGGCAGCCCTGCCGAAGTTGTGCAGATATGCCAAAAGTGGGTAAAAAATGGACAAATAGTACCTTTAAGCGAAGAAGACAGACAGGCGATGGAAATCGAAAATGATCGCATGGCAGGAAAAGCGCTGCGGGTGTTGGGTGTAGCTTATGGGCATATCGATGAGACGAAAAACGAAAAAAATTATGAATCAGACTTAATTTGGCTAGGTCTTGTAGGCATGGCTGACCCCATTAGAAAGGGTGCCAAAGAATTGATTGGTGATTTTCACCAAGCAGGTATTGATACAGTGATGATTACTGGGGATCAAAGCCCAACTGCTTATGCGATCGCCAAAGAATTAGAATTGAATCGAGATCCCCAACTAGAAATTCTCGATTCTACAAACCTGAATAACCTTACACCAGAGGCATTGACAGCACTTAGCGACAAAGTAGATGTTTTTGCCCGCATCAGTCCCAGCAATAAACTGCAAATCGTCCAAGCATTGCAACTAGCCGGAAAAGTTGTCGCCATGACCGGCGACGGTATTAACGATGCACCAGCATTGAAAGCCGCCCAAGTTGGTGTAGCGATGGGTAAAGGCGGAACCGATGTCGCGCGTGAAGTTGCAGATATTGTTCTGGAAGACGACAGACTAGAAACCATGATCGTTGCCGTTAGTCGGGGACGGACAATTTACAACAACATCAGAAAATCCGTGCATTTCCTCTTAGCCACAAACCTCAGCGAAATCATGGTGATGACCACCGCTACCGCATTGGGTATCGGCGAACCCTTGAATGCTATCCAACTTCTGTGGTTGAATTTGGTAACAGACATTTTCCCCGGACTGTCCTTAGCTTTGGAAGCACCAGAACCAGAAGTGTTGAGTCAGTCACCCCGCAACCCCGACGAACCAATTATTAAAAACACCGATTTTGCCAAAATTGCCTTTGAGTCAGCAACACTATCCGTTAGTACCTTAGCAGCCTACAGTTACGCCATCTTCAGATATGGCATTAGTCCCCAAGCAAGCACCATTGCCTTCATGAGTCTGACTAGCGGACAACTGCTGCATACAATTAGCTGTCGTTCAGAAAAACATAGCATATTTAATCAAGAAAAACTGCCGA
Organism: Nostoc sp. CCY 9925; assembly: GCF_963920935.1. Taxonomy (NCBI): domain Bacteria; kingdom Bacillati; phylum Cyanobacteriota; class Cyanophyceae; order Nostocales; family Nostocaceae; genus Nostoc; species Nostoc sp. CCY 9925. The sequence continues at coordinate 18,870 of NZ_CAWUDO010000086.1, forward strand.
ATAATCCCTACTTAAATGCCGCCATTATCGGCTCATTTGCCATACAAATTTTAGCGATAATTATTCCATCATTAAGGAGCCTTTTGAAAATTACCCCACTTAACGTTGTGGACATTGCCGTGATTGGAAGTAGTGCTTTACTGCCATTATTAATCAATGAATTAACCAAAAATTATACCCTTCCAAAAAATGATATTCCAGCAATCCAACTGACAAATACCCTTCAATTATCTCTGCCATCCCAAACACAATAACTCTCTAAAACTCTTATTCCTTGGCGCTCTTTGCGTCCTTGGCGGTTCGTTTTTTTTCAAACTTTTAAATAATACCAAAAGCCAAAATCCCCTAAGCCTTTCATAGAAGTCTCATAACAAAGGTAAATATTTATGAAAAAAGACTTCATGTTTACATCAGAGTCAGTAACCGAAGGACATCCTGATAAACTTTGCGATCAGATTAGCGATGCGATCGTCGATCGCTTTTTACAACAAGACCCATATTCGAGAGTAATTACAGAATGTGCAGTATCTACAGGCATCATTTTTCTCGCTGCCAGATTTGAACCCAACACTAACGTAGATTTTACCAACATAGCCAGACAAGTAATCGAACAAGTAGGCTATGAACATAAAGAATTTAATGGTAAAACTTGCAGCATTTTAACTAGTCTCAGAGAATTACCCTTTGATCGACACCGTTTATTTGATGAAAACAGTTTAACTGACGCCGAAATAGAAAAAATCACCGTTAATAATCAAGTAACAGTTTTTGGATTCGCCTGCAATCAAACATCGAGTTTCATGCCATTACCAATATGGCTAGCACATAAACTTGCTAGACAAATTAGTGAAGTCAGACGCCAACAAATACTTCCATACCTGACTCCTGACGGGAAAACTCAGGTAGGAGTTGAATATAAAAATCGCCGCCCGTATAGAATTCATAGCATTACAGTTATTGCCAGTCAAAATAAAGCATCAAAACCTGAATTTCAACAATTACAGGATGATATTCGAGAGACAATAATTTCTCCTGTATTTCAAAACGAAGAGATTAAACCGGATGCACAGACAAGAATATTTATTAACCCAGACGGGCCATTTATTCGCGGAGGTCCTGCGGCTCATTCTGGGTTAACCGGCAGAAAAAATGCCATAGATACATACGGTGAATATTCCAAACATAGTGGTTCAGCTTTAAGCGGTAAAGATCCAATTAGAATCGACAGAATAGGAGCATATATCGCTCGTTATGCAGCGAAAAATATCGTAGCTGCAAAACTAGCAGATGAGTGTGAACTACAGCTAAGTTATTCCATAGGACTTTCCAGACCTGTGAGTGTCCAAGTCGAAACTTTTGGTACAGGTAAAATTGCAGATGAAGAAATCACGATTCTTTTAGAAAAACATTTTGATTTTAGGCTTGCAGGAATTATCAAACAATTTAATTTAAGGCATTTACCTTCATTGCATAAAGGTAGTTTCTATAGGAAACTTGCTGCTTATGGCCATGTAGGAAGGATGGATATAGAACTTCCTTGGGAAAAATTAGATAAAGTTGATGTTTTTGAAAAACAAATTATCATCTGATTTGAGAATGGCGTACGTATAGCCCGCCATAGGCATCGTACCCTAAAATTTAAAGTTAACCATAAACTGTATAAAATAGTAGTTAATACACATATACTACATGGAAAATAGTGGGTAGGGAATGACTGTAATATTCCTTTTTTCTTTTAACGGTATCCCATTTATATAAATTTTTCTAGAATTATCTATACTGTTAATCTTTTGATTACTATTATTATTGTTCTTGTCTTCATCTACAGGCGGGTTTTTGGGTTTTTTCATACCTTCAGTAACATTGATTAGATAAATATAGGGATAACCCTCATGAGTTTGGCAATTCCCTCCTAATACAGTCTCTGCTTGAGCCATAGTTAATTCTTGCACAAATAATTCTACCTCCATCGCTTCCAAGTCTGAATCTATTATCTTAGGCATTGCCTGAATCTCCTATATGACCAATGCTTATCTCTTCATTTATAAAAGGATTTGATAATTCTTCAATTCAGCTGGAGTTCTAAATTCAAATATTCACTTTCTTACTTTCGATAGATGTACTAACCTCCAATCATCAAAATACACCTTGAAATATAATCACCTCAAAGCAAGTCCTCTAACCATTTATCAGTAATAAAATGCCCCACCATCGATGAAAACTCCCAGGGCTTTCATGTCCAAAGATATAACAGTGTGCAAAAAATATCCTTGATGTAGTGAAGCATTTTGCCATAGAGCCGATATAGCTCAATACTCAGAAATTAAGGCTTTTAACGATTATCCTATTTAGGTTTATTCATTTGCTAATTTTTTGTACTTAATACGGTTACAGGTAAAAAAATCAACCATTTTCAGCCCTTGTTTTCGTTTTCGATCATATCTCAATTCAATGCTTAGTAGAGTTTAATTTTTAACCACCAATATCAGGTTGCAAGTCTTGTTCTAATTGTAATGCCTCATTTAATATTGCATTTGTAAAGCTTATACTTTTCAAGTAACTATAGTAAGCTGCTACTGGCACTGTCAATACATCACTCCAGGCTTGTTCTGCTTTATAAAAATCTTGAATCTTTGGGTTGTTTGCAGAGTATAAGCTCTCATCCGTGAATTTTAAGTGCTGGATTTCCGTGATTGCTGGCAGTTGAGAAACCAACCCATGATGATAGTCTCTGACTGTTAGCAAATAGTCATAAATCTGGCGAGAGAGTCGTTTGCCAACTGGCTGTATTAAGTTACAAGCCAGCGCAGGAATAATATGCCAAGTCTCTGCCAATAAATCTTGATCTAACCCTGATATTTTGGCGGGAATTAGCAAATCTATATTACTAACGAAATCTGTTTCTATTGATAGTAACATCACATAAACAATCAAGCATTGCTCCTCTATCTCTTCAGATAGTTCAAGTTCTTTAACAATCATTACATAGCGCGGTGGTGAGTTGCCTGCCAAAAAATTCCGTGCTAAAGAAGAGTACAAAGTCTGTTGCTCTTGGCTTACAAAATTTAGAGGACTTTGTACTAAGTAATTCACTTTCCAAATTTCTCCAGGTTGTGGCGTTGAGATATTACACATCTCCTGATTAAAAAAAATAAATTTACCCAAATTTACACGCATATTTTTTACTTTAATACAATGATGATCCACGAAGAAAGATTCAAGGCACTATAGTATTCAATCCATATCTATTTAATGGATGAATACTTTAAAGTCTGAAAATTTTTTATACTTTTGATAATCAGTCTATAAGGCAAAACTTTATTAGCTTACCACTGCTTTGTTGAGCGATGATATGATATCTTATGGTGGCGATTTTTTTGCAGTTTATCCTTCATATCTTTAATTTCTAATAGTCCTAATAACTCAGCAATACGCCTTAAAAGTTCTTGCCATCGCTTGGAGACTTCACCCTGGCTAATTCTTAATTCACCAGCAATTTGAGTTTGTGTTTTACCATCAACTTTCCCTTGCCATAATTTAAGATAATTTAGGTGTGGATAGCATTTATCAACTTGGTGAATAGACTCTAGTGCTTTTATAATTAAATCTGCACGCTCTATTGCATCCAATGTGCTAAATTCATCAGGAATTGTGTCTAATAGAGACATATCTGTTCCTGGGACTTTATCATCTAAACTCTGGTACTTCCGCAGACTTTCTTTACGAACAGAATCAATAATTGCACATCTAGCTACAGCAACAGCCCAGTAATAAAATTCTTCTACACTCCCTTGCCGAAACTTTCCGGCTTGAAAAGCCAGGAAAACTTTTAAATGGGCAATCTGAAAAGCATCTTCCCAAGATAAACCTGTTCCTCTAGTGTATTTGCGGGCAATCTTTTCTAATCTCTGGCGATAGTCCAATCTGAGCATAATTTCTTGATAAAAAGACAATTGTTTTTGTTCTAATAGCATAAGTTATTAAGCAAAATTAATTTTCTAATCAAATGCGTTTACACGTTGAAAACAGACTAGCTCTATGGCGAGATATTTATGTATTCTGTGTTATCTACTATGTTTTCAATCTTGATTACTTGGGTTTTATAGAAATGATTAGGTAAATTTCTACTAAAGCAACTTACCTTTCTAAAATAAATTTAAGGTAAAAAAACAAAATAATAATCTTATTAAACAAGCAAAATAGACAATAATACAGGTATTATTGGTTATATCTTTTCAATTAAGACATAAAAAAATGATAAAAATTTCTATTAATTAGAATGAAATATTTTGAAAATGTGGTTACAGCTAAGTTATTGGCAACCTTATCAGTAATTATTTAAGCTCTAAACAATATTTATAAGACAATATTTAAGGAATTTAGTCTATGATATTTCAATCTAGAAAATATTTGTATAAATCTATACTTACTGCAATTAATTGAATATATTTTAGATAAAAACTACTGCCGTTGACATAAATTTTTGAGACAAAAAAGAATTTATGTCTTATAAATATCCCCAAACGATCGTTTCAAAGATGGGGTTTTACCTATAATAGTCAGTGATAAAAGTTGACTAATGCTATAAACTAAAAGCCAACTCTACTAACTTTAGAGGAACTAAGTTCGTGACAAAAATAGTAATTTACACCTTACACCCTAATTTCATAAAAAAATTTATACACAATCTAACTACAGAAGAAGTAAAAACTATATTGGCAGGTGCTTATCCCTATGGGCTTGAAATAATGAACACTGCTGATAGGACGTATATCAATGCTACTGACACTAGTCTTAGGTTTGATGGTAGAGGTCTAAATTCAATCAATTCTCATGATAATAATATAAATGCAAGAACCAGTTCAAGGTCAATATACAATTGATTTGTTTCTTAGTTATTGTAATTCTGGCAGTAATCGTGCAGAAATTTACGTACTGATTATTTGATTTTACCTCAAATGATATAGCAATACTAAGTCAATCTTGAGAAAATCATGAGACAAAAAATACCTGTTTATAAGCTTTTTAGACATTTTATTTCTCACAATTAACTTAGGATTGCTATAGTCAGGGAAAACAGTTCAATAATGCAATAGATTAAAAGTAAATTCTACTAACTTTAGCGAAACTAACATCATGAAAAAAATAGTAATTTCCACCTTAGATTCTAATTCCATAGAAACATTTATTCACAATCTAATTACAGAGTAAGCAGAAAGTATACTGGCAGGTGGTTATCCCTATGGGTTTCGCATAATGAACACTACTGATAGAACGTATATCAATGCTGTTGACAGTAGTGTTAGATATGACGGTGGAGGCCCCGGTTCAATCAATTATCATGATAATAATATAAATACAATAACCAGTTCAAGGTCAATATACAATAGATTTGTTTATTAGTTATTGATAATTGTTGCAACCCTGGCACAATAAATTGGGAGCATCTCACTTTTGTAAAAACACGTTTGCCCTAGCGAATGGAATTCACGGCTATACAGGCAAAAGCTACCGATCCTGGGTTTCAAATTCTTAGAGTCCGCGTAGGCGGACTTCGTTTGTGTAGCTGCGATTTCTAATCGCCTGGTATATTTGCAAAGGTGAGATGCTCCCCAATAAATTATTGGTATTGCCTCGGATTTATTAATTGTAATAAATCCGTTTTTTGTGTTTACTTGGTAAATTTATACACGAGTGTATAAATTTTTTTGCTGGATATTGAAGTATTTATTTTATAACCTGTAAATTGGGTTATTAACAAAAAACCCCAGCGAATTGCTGAGGCTTGAAAAAGCAAGTATTTAGGAGTCAATCACGGCATAAACAGATACTAAAAAATCTGAGGTCAGGCTCTGAGTAATCAAAACTAAATCTATCTATGAATATTAATGATGTCTCTTTCTTCCGTTCTTACTTTCTTTAACGAATATCCAATGCAAAATATTCCTAAACTAGCAACAAAAATTTGGATAAATCTGTAACTCAATCTGGATAAGAGTTTGAGAGATTATCTAAATCTCTTTGCGTAAAGTTTTATCAACTTGAGGTAGAGTCACCAAAACACCACATAACGGCTAAACCCCTTTTTGTGCAGAGGCTTTTAAGAGGTAAATGACCAGGTTCGCCGAGCTTACGCTAACTTAGCGATCTGATTTTGGAATATTTTGCATTGAGTATTCGTTTAAGTAAATAGGAACAGTTCACAAATAGACAAGGAAGTTTGACTATCAGCAAACAATTTACTTGGATATTTACCTTGATGTAAGCTGTGACCGAAAATAATGTGCGTACCTTTTCACCGTGAAAAAGTACCACTTTACCTTGACCCTGATACTCTTAATTACACAATATGCTGCAAATTCTCGATCTCGAAAAAAATAAACTGTTCAGCGAAATTTCCAGTGAAGAATCTGCTAGCGTTAGTGGCGGTGGACTTGAATCATTTGGTCTGGCAAGTATCCTTGCAATAGCGACTGGCATTTTTACAGACCCAGTTGTACAAGCCATGCTATTATTTACCGCAATTAACCCCTCTCTCGAATAAGCTTGTTTGCATAAGTTGAGGAAAATAACGCGCCCTTATTCGGTTCCAAGAAGTTGGATCGGATACCCACCGCTTAAAAGTGAGTCAAGGTGCGCGTTATTAAACCTTTTATAATCATAGAGATTTGCCTGCTTAAATGTTTACTCTCCCTACTCTTCTACAAAAAATCAACTTTTTCGACAATTTTTAAGAGAGAGGAGAGTAAATAATTACTAAGTTTTTACTTCGATATTTACCTTAATACAATGTGTGGCTGGAAACAATGTGCATAGCGAAAAGCTATGAAAAAAGTGCCACTTCACTCTTGATTTTGATGTCGTTAATTACACAATATGCTGCAAATTATTGATCTCGAAAATAACGAACTCTTTAGTGAAATCTCAAGTGAAGAATCTGCTACTGTTAGTGGTTGTGAGATTGCCCCCTATGCCTTCGGAGCAGCCGCACTAACCGCCGGGCTTTTTGCTGGGTTACTTGCATTTGGAGTTAGCTCTCTGATGTCAGAGTTGGGGAACCCAACCACTGGAAATCTTTCGGAGCTTTAATCTTCAGATTTTGGCTATAAATTTTAGTTAGTATTAAAAAATAAAGGTTTAAAGCTTGATTAAACCAAACATTTTTAAGAAATTGATCGGATACTCACCGCTTAAAAGTGAGAAGATAGACGGGTTATTAGACTTTTGATGAAAATAAACAGTTTCCTCCAACAATGATTTGCATATTTACCTAAATCCAACCTGTGACTAGAAACAATGTGCGTACCTTTTCGCTATCAATAAACGTCACTTAATTCTTAACTTTGATGCTGTTAATTAAACAATATGCTGCAAATTATCGATCTCGAAAATAACGAACTGTTCACCCAAGTGTCTTTTGAAGTATCTGCTACTGTATTAGGAGGTATTACTGGTGTTGATTTGGCTAACATTCAGGATGGTATCAATAACTTCTCAAATAGCCTTAGCCTCTTTTCTCTAGATGGTAACAAGCTTTTTACGGTTGATTTTTCAAGATTAACTATTAATTTAGTAATCATGTTACCTACGGGGACACCACAAGTTCTAAGTTTTACTAACGGGACTTAAATCTTTTTGATTTTCACTGAATGATCTACAAATTTTAGGGAACAAAGCCAAATATCAAGTCTGTTTTATTCTTAAATTCTGCTGTACCTATTGGAGTGAATTAAATCCACAAGCTTTCCACACTAACTTGTAAAAGATAATTATGGTATACAAACAAAGGCAGCCATTAACAAAACCTGTAAGTTGGTATCTGATAATGTTCACAGTTGCTATGGCTGTAGTTCCTGTTACGCTTTCTATCTACAGCTTTTCACGATTTTATTTGACCTCTCAATTAGATTCACCCACTCCTAGTAATTCTCCTATAATTACTGCTGTTACTGCTTTAGGATCTTTACAACCTGAAGGAGAAGTTATTCGTTTATCTGCCCCTAATTTTCAAGGGGGTGTTCGAGTGGCGAAACTCTTTATCAAACAAGGAAGTTGGGTGCATCAGGGACAAATAGTTGCTGTTATTGATAGTTATTATCCCCGTCTTGCAGCCTTAGAAAAAGCACAAAAACAAGTCTTAGTAGCCCAAGCTAGTCTCAATCAAGTAAAAGCGGGAGCTAAAGCTGGAGATATTTCTGCACAGCAAGCAACAATTGCTCGTCTAGAAGCTGATTTGTCTGGGGTAATATCTGCACAACAAGCAACAATTGCTCGCCTAGAAGCTGAATTAGATAATGCTGAAAGCGAAAATCAGCGCTATCAGCAGCTATACAAAGTAGGTGCAATTTCTGCTTCTGAGTCAGAAACTAGGCGTTTACAAGTCAAAATTCTTCAACAGCAGTACAAGGAAGCTAAAGCTTCTCACAATCGAATTGTAGAAACTATTCAACAGCAGTTGATTGAGGCCAAAGCCAAGTTCGCAAGTATTACAGAAGTCCGTTCTACTGATGTGCAAGCAGCACAAGCTAATGTCGAGAGTGCAAAAGCCTCTGTTAAACAAGCTCAGACAGAGTTGGATTTGAGTTCGGTGCGATCGCCTGTAGCTGGCCAAATTCTTAAAATTAGTGCTCGTCCTGGAGAAATTATTGGCGCTACAGGAATAGCTGACTTAGGTCGTACACAACAGATGTATGCCATAGCAGAAATTTATGAAACTGATATTAAAAAAGTACGTCTAGGTCAGTCAGTCGTTATTACTAGTGATGCTTTACCAAAGCAATTACGAGGAACAGTCGCAGATATTGGTCTGCAAGTTGAGCGACAAAATATGTTTAATAATTTGCAAGCCGATACAGATAACAAAGTGATTAAGGTAAAAATTTCCATCAATAATATGGAAGATAACAAACAAATTGCTGCTCTAACTAACTTACAGGTGCAGGTACGCATTGGCATCTAAACCTATAGGCAAAGCTTGATTGTTTTTAGTAAGTAGTCTCATCTATATCACTTTAGGTTTCTAAAATGATTATTAATATATCTCTAGCTTGGCTACAACTAGCCCGACAAAAAGCTCGCTTTTTTGTGGCCTCGACTGGAATTGCTTTTATTGCGGTACTCATGTTTATCCAAGTTGGTTTTCAAGATGCTTTATATACTAGTGCCACGCAGTTGCATAATAATCTCAAAGGCGATTTATTTATAATCAGCACTCAATATCAATCCTTGACATTCAATCAAAGCTTTCCCCGCGGGTATTTATATCAGATATTAGGGTGTGATGGGATAGAATCAGTTAGCCCATTATATATGCAGTTCGCCAAGCTAAAAAATTTAACTAATGGGATAAAATTTCCCATATACGTACTTGGTTTCGCTGCGGATAGAGCAATTTTAAAATTACCAATTATTCAAGAAAATCACAGTTTACTCCAACTACCTAATATAGTTTTATTTGACAGCAAATCTCGGTCACAATTTGGACCGATTGCTCAAGACTTTGAACAAGGAAAAACTGTAATGCTTGAAATATTTGATTATATTTCATCAATTGGCTATAAAGTAAAAGTTGGTGGATTATTTAGCCTGGGTCCATCCTTTGGAGTTGATGGAAACTTAATTGTTAGTGCCTCTACCTTTTTTCAAATATTTCAAGGTCGTTCAGCACAAAATGTAGATATAGGCTTAATTAACCTCAAACCGGATGCTAATGCCCAAAAAGTTTTAGCTATTTTGTCCGCCAAATTACCTAAAGACGTAATAGTCATTACACGCCAGGATTTTATTAATTTGGAAAAAAATTATTGGACGGTCAGAGCGCCTATTGGATTTGTGTTTCAATTGATGGTGGCTATGGTCTTCATTGTTGGTGTAGTTGTCGTTTATCAAATTCTTTATAGTAATATCGCTAGTCATTTAGCTGAATATGCAACTCTCAAAGCAATGGGTTTTACAAATAAATACCTGCTACTTGTAGTTTTTCAACAAGCTTTAATATTAGCCTCTTTTGGTTATATACCTGGTTTTGCTATATCTATAGGTTTGTACGATGTAGCTAAAGGTGTTACTAACTTACCAATTAGTATGAGCGTAGATAAAGCAGCTATAGTATTATTGTTTATAATTTTAATGTGCTTAGCATCTGGGTTAATATCTACAAAAAAACTGCGTCATCTCGACCCAGCCGATTTTTTTTAATCTCTTGTAATTAACTTAATTAGTTTTGTCATTCATATGGCTATGGCAGATTTTATTGTTAGCATAAGGAATCTCAATCACTACTTTGGCAAGCAAATATTAAAAAGTCAAATTTTGTTTGACATTAATTTTAATATCAAATGTGGGGAAATTGTGGCTATGGCAGGGCCTTCAGGTTCTGGAAAAACAACTTTACTAAGTTTAATTGGTGGGTTACGTTCTGTTCAAAAGGGAAGCTTAAAACTTTTCAATCAAGAGCTTTATGGGGCTAATAATGAGGAATTAGTACAAGTGCGCCGTCATATTGGCTATATTTTACAATCTCATAACTTACTGAATTTCTTAACAGCTTGGCAAAATGTCCAAATATCACTTGAATTAGATAACAATATTCCTCAATGGGAAGCTCGCAGAAAAGCAGAAGCTATGCTTGATGCTGTTAAATTAGGAAATCGAGTTAATTACTATCCATCTGAACTCTCTGGCGGTCAAAAACAACGAGTAGCAATTGCCCGTGCTTTAGTGAGTCATCCTAAATTAATTCTGGCTGATGAACCTACCGCAGCATTAGATAGTAAATCAGGTCGAGATATTGTTAACCTGATGCAATTATTAGCTAGGGAACAAAATTGTGCCATTTTAATGGTTACTCATGACAATAGAATTTTAGATATATCGGATCGAATAGTTCATATAGAAGATGGCCGACTAGTTAAATAAGTATTTTACTTATGCCAACAAAATCTTATAATTAAAGCAGATAATTCATGTCTTTAAAAATTGACTAACTATTATTTTGACAAGCAAAGATAACAGAAAATAAGCTTAATTATTCAAGAGTTAGTTTCATAATTTTAAAAGCAATTATAATTTTTTATATAGAAAAGTAAAACAATGGCTAAAATCGTAATTTCTTACTTTACTCCTGCTGACTTAGAGTTATTTCTCTACGACCTCAGTCCATCTCAATATGAGTGTGTATTGGGAGGTTATATGTATTTGAATTTATTCAATAGCAGTGATGGTATAAACAATACTGAGAATGTCTACTACCTGGGTTCTTATGGAATCAACTTCCACGATAACAAAATTTATACAATAGACTATTCACGGTCTATTTACAACTGGTTCTATCTTTAGTTATCGTCAATTGGTACACTGGAATTTTAAAACTATTTTTCAAGAAAGCGATCGCATCAATTTAAGAACCTTAAACATAGGTTATTATACTTGCAATATCTCATTCATAACTTGTTATCAGCCTGCTAATCTAGCAAATCTTCTCCCTACTAAAGTATTATTACTTTAAAATAACGTTAAATTTATACCCTTTGAATGAGCCTCTTCAACCTATAGCAAGAGTGTCATCTTGCATCAAACGCCTACGATGAAGAACTAGGAAATCAAATTGCAGTATATCTGCTTATCAAATTATGGACTGGAAATACAGGTGGAAAAACGGCTATCGCCCAAGCCGAGATGAAGCGGTAAAAAATCCTCATTTGTTAGATGAAAGTCAGTTTGAGAACGAACAAGACCGACAGCTAGCTGAAGAAGCTGCAAGAAAGCATTTGGGCGTACCTGCACCAACCTTAGACCAAGAAAAGTCAATATTACCTCATGCAGCTTCGCCTAATGAAAAGCCTCAAAAATAACACCATTTACCAAAATATTTGCAACAAATAAATTGGCTGTAGGGGCGTACAGCTGCACGCCCCTAATCATGTATCTGTAGCAAAAATTTTGGTAAATAATATAATATACTGGGTATTTTTTGCCCATACACACTCCATACAATTAAAAACCTCGACAAAATAATGCAGATTTTTCAACATTTTAATCAAAAAAACCCTAAAAACTTCACTAAGTTAGTGGCTCAAACAGTAGCTTTAGGCGTAGGTGCTATTGTTCTATTCTCAAGTAATAATGCTGATGCTGCCGAGCAAGTTATTTTAAAATATGGCAATTTTCAAGGGCCAATATCTGTTCAAGAATTAAATCAGTTTGCAGAAACTGGCAAGACTACCCCAACATTAACGGCTTATTTGCAGGCAGCTCAACAAGAACCTGCATTAGCTCGTAAAGCGCTCAAAGCTGGCATCAAAGCCGATCGCGCTTTTTTAAATAACTTACTCTCTAGTTGGGCAGGGCCAGTTTTGGTTAACCAAATTGGTGAGGTAGTTCACCCTCCCGCAGGACAACTAAACCAACAAGCACTACGAACCGCTTTAAGTGAATCTATTAAGCAAAATGGTGAGGTTACGCTACTGGGGGCTATTCAGAATTATCCAAACAATTCTGTAGAACTAGAAGGAGATCGTCTCATTCCTGTTTATGAGCGCCTAACCAATCTAGCAGAACTCTTTTGAGAGGTAGTTAGTGTTAGAAATTTAATACCCATGAGTCTATCTCAAGATTCTACCCTATGACTAAGAAATTCTCTAACGTAATTGTAGAGTTTAATTTAAGCATAGGGAAAACATTTGTATGACAGCCGATGTTTCTAGAGATATTAAAAAGGAACTTAATGGGTCCCTGATAATTGGTATTTTGCTGATTGTTTTGGGGATTATCGCGATCGCACTGCCTACATTCACCACCATATTCGCCGAAACTTGGTTTGCAGCGATTTTAGTTTTTGCTGGATTTACAAAACTAGTTTACGCCTCCCAAACCCGCGATCGCGGAGGTTTTGTTTGGAAGCTTTTATTAAGCGGACTGTATATTGCAACTGGCATCATGCTGCTGGCTTATCCTTATACAGGCGTTCTCACACTAACCCTGTTGCTTGGCACTTTTTTGTTAACTGAAGGCACATTCGAGTTAATTCTAGCCTTCCAGTTACGTCCACAACAAAACTGGACATGGGTATTAGTTGATGGCATTATTACACTGGTCTTAGGTGCAATGATTTGGTTTCAGTGGCCATTCAATGCGCCCTGGCTGCTGGGAACACTAGTTGGTATCAGTGTTCTCTTCACCGGTATTTCCCGCTTGATGTTGTCATTGAATCTGCGTTCTGCCTTGAATTCTACTGATTCAGCAGCAAATCCTACTTAGTCAACGGCGATGAGGGACTAGAGACTGAGGACTGTTTTCCTAATACCCAATACCCAGTCTCCAGTGCCCAAATAGAAAGTTTACAAGATGTTGCAGCAGCGATCGCTCTGGTATTGCTAAATTAACAAAGGTAATCAAAATCCAGGCTAGCTGCAATCTCAACAATGGTATCTATCTCTACTCCGTTTTCAGATATTCAAAACCATTGGGCACGCTTATTTATCACAGCCTTAGCCCAACGTGATATTGTCAGTGGGTTACCTAACGGGACTTATCGCCCCGATAACTCACTCACCCGCGCCGAGTATGCCGCCATCATCGCTAAGGCATTTCCCACAGTTACCAAGAAGCGGCAGTATATTCCTTTTGTTGATGTGCCTAGTAGTTATTGGGCAGCAGCAGCTATTCAAACAGCTTATGAAAAAGCATTTATAAGCGGATTTCCTGATAAAACCTTCCGTCCTGCTAACCGAATTACAAGGACAGAAGTTTTAGTTTCCTTAGTATCAGGCTTAGAAATTGCCACGAAGATAAAGCCTGACCTCCTCTCAAAACTTGGACAAATTTATCAAGATGCTGCTCAAATTCCTGACTATGGCAAAAATCAGATAGCTATTGCCACCAGTGCAGGATTAGTAGTAAATTTCCCAAATCTAAAATTACTTAATCCCAATCTTGCAGCCACCCGTGCAGATGTGGCTGTAATTATTTATCAAGCTTTGGTGTATTTAGGTGCAGCAGAAAAGATTGCCTCTAATTACCTCGTGGTGCTACCAACACCAACGCCAACACCAACGCCAACGCCAACGCCAACGCCAACGCCAACGCCAACGCCAACGCCAACGCCAACACCAACACCCCTACCTCCGGGTAGCGTGAAGCTAAATCATACCAGAGAATTTCGTGGGGTGTGGGTCGCATCTGTATGGAATGGTGATTGGCCTTCAAAAACAGGACTTTCTGTTGAGCAACAGAAAGCAGAATTCACCGAAATTACTGTTAAATTACAAGCGCTGAACTTTAACGCCCTCATCTTCCAAGTCAGACCAGAGGGAGATGCTTTGTATGAATCCCAATTAGAGCCTTGGAGTGCTTGGATTACGGGAACTCAGGGAAAAGCACCGGAACCATTTTACGATCCTTTAGCGTTTGCGATCGCCGAATGTCACAAACGCAATATTGAACTTCATGCTTGGTTCAACCCTTACCGCGCCAGCACTTCCACCAACCCAGCAAAAACTGTGCATCCGCACATAGCAGTTACCAATCCAGAAAGCGTTTATTTGTGGAAAACTCAACGCTGGATGGACCCAGGGCTGAAAATAGTTCAGGACAAGGCTTACAACGTAATTCTCGACGTACTGAAGCGCTACGATATCGATGGCGTTCACTTAGATGATTATTTCTACCCCTATCCTGTTGAAGGACAAGCTTTCCCCGATGACAAAACCTATGCTGCATACAAAGCAGCAGGTGGTACACTCAGCCTCGGCGACTGGCGGCGGGACAATGTTAACAAAATGGTACTGCGTCTCTCGGAGGGAATCAAAGCAACTAAACCCCACGTGAAATTTGGTATTAGTCCCTTTGGAATTTACCGCCCCGGACAACCCCCTGGTATTACTGGCTTAGATGCTTACAATGTGCTTTACGCCGACGCCAAGAAATGGCTAGAACAAGGCTGGATTGATTATATTGCGCCTCAACTTTACTGGCGCACAGACCAACCACAACAAAGTTATTCTGCATTGTTGAAGTGGTGGACAGACATCAACACAAAGCAAAGACACGTTTATGCAGGTAACAATCTCACAGAACCAAGCAACAAGAGTCGTGAAAGTGATGAGATTGAAAAGCAGGTGAAAATTAGTCGTAGCCAAGCTGCAAACTTATCATTGGGGAATATCTTCTTTAATCTCGGTGTTTTGAGAGAAAATAGTCAGGGCATAGCCGATCAATTCCAAAGTCTGCTTTATAACAAACCTGCCCTACCTCCTACTATGCCTTGGCAGAACACAACACCACTTCCTCCACCCACCGGACTACAAGTCAATAACCGCAAACTCAGTTGGCAGCCTGGAGATAATCAGCCTGTTCGTTCCTGGGTACTTTATCGCCAAATTGATGGTGATAGTTGGACAATTCAGCGAATTTTGTCTGCTGGCACAACCTTCGCCACTGTGCAACAAGCGGGAACCTATGCCGTGTGTGCGGTGGATAGGTTGGCGAATGAGAGTTTAGCAAGGGTGATTACTGTTAGTTAACGTGAGTTCGACAGATTCCGAATAACCCCTCCCCAAACCTCTAATATCATGTCCGTTTAAAGACTTATCATTTAGAGGGCAGGGGAGCAGGGAGCAGAGGGAAAAAGGCTTTTGGGATTTTTACACAGATGCGGTAATCATATACCACTTTTCGGTTGAGTGGAATACAGACCTAACCCCCAGCCCCTTCCCTAC
>NZ_CAWUDO010000087.1:0-34223 GCF_963920935.1 Nostoc sp. CCY 9925
GAGCTTCCGCCTTGACGTTTAAGTATATCGCGCAGCCTGCAAGAGCTTCCGCCTTGCCTGTAAAAGCTTCCGCCTTGACTCAATGGCAAACAGCCTTGTGTTACCAACAAGGGGAAAAGGGAGAAAGGGCACAAATAAAGAACTTTTCCCCACAAGGTATAGAGCAAGTGTTTTTAAATATAGAGAACAAAAAAAAGAAGATTTTTAAGACACGTAGTGCGATACAAATCAGGAACAAAAAAAAGAAGATTTTTAAGACACGTAGTGCGATACAAATTAGTGTCTATATTTGAAACCCCTGCTTTTAAGTATGGGGTTTCCTTTCCCCTTTCCCCTTTCCCCCTTTCCCTTTCTTCATTGTGTATTTGCAATTACAGATTAACTTCACATAGACTAACTACTCTAGGCAAACCGCACATTGAGCCAAGTAGTTCTTAAGAATGATGTAGCCGTCAGGCAATGTTTGAAACTATGAAAGCACACGAGCTACAAAAAATGGAAAAAGCCGATGAAATCTCAAGAGACTCAAAATACAAAAACAGAGAATAAACCTGAGAATCTCAATGTTCAAGGAACGGGGAAATCTGAGCCTATAACTCAGGTACAAAGGAATAATGTAATCACTAATCGGGATTTACCCAATCCACTAGTTCGCTATGGATTTACCCTGGTTATCTTGGCTACTTTCTTATTTTTTGTGGCCATTTACTACGGAATTATTAACCCCTGAGTAATTGACCTACTTTAGTTCCAGAACTAAATACAAATTTTTATAATCACAGCTTGCTAAGCTCTACATGAATTTGAACTTAATTTTTTGTTTTTTTGCTAAATAATCTTTACTGTGCCATATATTTACAAAATTTTAAGCTCATTTTCATAGAGATTGTGGGAATTTCTGCGTGTTTATCAGTGTCTTTAAGACTACAAGTTCATTTAACATAAATATCCTCCGTTAGTTAGATGGAAGTAGTACTAATTAATTAGTTTATTACTGTAATAGAAATGAATTGCATCATACCCCTAAAAATGTAAGTGCAAGAATTACAGTAGATTACAAGGGAAGTAAATTACACAAATATTCGTCTGGTAGCGAGGTACAAAGGTTGTTTTACTCACCAAAGTTTCCACCGCCAAAAACCAGCGCTCGAACTTTTCTTTGAACTCACCAATTCTCAACGGCAGTTGTTATCCTATGGGTTACCCAAAGAAGCACAAGTTAGAGAAGCTACCAACGGACTGCCTCCTTTTGAATTCTGCTGTAAACATGTTTTTCCCTAAATATTCATCAGCTTTTGCTATTAGATTGACCTTGAATTTAAGGCTGAGAGGGTGCTGATTCAATTGCAAAAAGTTACTGGCTGACTATAACTAGTAACTTGGATTAGCGTTTTATGGAGATGTAATTAAATTGCATGGCCACAAAGTATCCTAAATTTAACCAGGATCTCGCACAAGACCCGACTACGCGTCGAATCTGGTACGCAATCGCTACGGGAAATGATTTTGAAAGCCATGATGGCATGACCGAAGAAAATCTTTACCAAAAGATTTTCGCTACTCATTTCGGTCACGTAGCAATCATTTTTCTGTGGGCATCTAGTCTATTGTTCCACGTAGCGTGGCAAGGTAACTTTGAACAGTGGATTAAAGATCCGCTGCATATCCGCCCCATCGCTCATGCGATTTGGGACCCCCACTTTGGTAAACCCGCAGTAGAAGCTTTTACTCAAGGTGGCGCTGACTATCCTGTTAACATTACTTACTCTGGTATTTACCACTGGTGGTATACCATCGGAATGCGGACGAACAATGACCTCTTCCAGGGTTCAGTGTTCCTCCTATTGTTAGCAGCATTGTTCTTGTTTGCTGGTTGGCTACACTTGCAGCCCAAGTACCGTCCCAGCTTGGCTTGGTTCAAGAGTGCTGAACCTCGTTTGAATCACCACCTAGCAGGTTTGTTTGGTGTTAGTTCTCTGGCTTGGACAGGACACCTTGTTCACGTTGCTATCCCCGAATCTCGCGGCGTTCATGTTGGTTGGAATAATTTTCTAACTACCTTGCCACACCCAGCAGGTTTAGCACCTTTCTGGAGGGGTGACTGGGGTGTATACGCCCAGAATGCTGATACGCCAGGGCATCTGTTTGGCACATCACAAGGCGCAGGAACGGCAATTCTGACTTTTTTGGGTGGTTTTCATCCCCAGACTGAATCGCTATGGCTGACTGATATGGCTCATCACCATTTGGCGATCGCAGTTATCTTTATCGTTGCCGGTCACATGTACCGCACGAACTTCGGGATTGGTCACAGCATCAAAGAAATGCTCAATTCCAGAAATTTCTTTGGCATCCAAACTGAAGGCCAGTTCAACTTACCCCACCAAGGGCTGTACGACACCTATAACAATTCTTTGCACTTCCAGTTATCCATACACTTGGCAGCACTGGGAACTGTTACCTCATTAGTCGCACAGCACATGTACTCACTGCCTCCTTATGCCTTCATGGCTAAGGACTACACAACGCAGGCAGCACTGTACACTCATCACCAGTACATCGCTGGGTTTTTGATGATTGGTGCCTTCGCCCATGCCGGTATTTTCTGGATACGAGACTACGACCCAGAGCAAAACAAAGGTAACGTTCTTGACCGGGTACTCAAGCACAAAGAAGCGATTATCTCTCACCTAAGTTGGGTGTCGCTATTCTTGGGCTTCCATACCCTGGGATTGTACGTCCACAATGATGTTGTGGTTGCCTTTGGCACTCCTGAAAAGCAAATTTTGATTGAGCCAGTGTTTGCTCAATTCATCCAATCTGCTCACGGGAAATTGCTGTATGGCATGGATACTTTATTATCTAACCCAGATAGCATTGCCTATACAGCTTGGCCCAACTACGGTAACGTGTGGTTACCAAATTGGGTAGATGCAATTAACGCCGGTACTAACTCCTTGTTCCTGACCATTGGCCCTGGTGATTTCCTGGTTCACCACGCGATCGCTTTAGGTCTGCACACCACCACGTTGATTTGTGTCAAGGGTGCTTTAGATGCCCGCGGTACCAAATTGATGCCTGATAAAAAGGACTTCGGTTTCACTTTCCCCTGTGATGGCCCTGGTCGAGGTGGTACTTGCCAAACTTCCTCTTGGGAACAGTCTTTTTATCTTGCGATGTTCTGGATGTTGAATCTCCTTGGCTGGGTAACTTTTTACTGGCACTGGAAGCATCTAGGTGTTTGGCAAGGTAACGTCGCTCAATTCAATGAGAACTCTACATACCTTATGGGTTGGTTCCGTGATTACCTCTGGGCTAACTCCGCTCAGTTAATTAACGGTTACAATCCCTACGGCACGAGTAATTTATCTGTCTGGGCTTGGATGTTCCTCTTTGGACACCTGGTTTGGGCAACTGGTTTCATGTTCCTCATTAGCTGGCGTGGCTACTGGCAAGAGTTAATTGAAACTCTAGTCTGGGCACACGAACGTACTCCGCTGGCTAACTTAGTTCATTGGAAAGATAAACCCGTTGCTTTGTCCATTGTCCAAGGTTGGTTAGTAGGTCTAGCTCACTTCACAGTTGGCTATGTCCTTACTTATGCAGCATTCCTCATAGCTTCAACCGCTGGTAAATTCGGTTGAAGTTTTTGATAGATATCCTCTGACCTTAGCTATCTCCCCCTCTATACCGTTAGCGTTAGGTTAAAGGGGGATTTTTGTATGCTGAAAGCAATTGAAAGCACTCGATATTGCAAACACTCAGCAGCAGCTTGCTACATCTATAGCAATTCGATTTTATTTTTGAAAAAATCTAAACAATAAGGTGTGTTACGCTTTGCTAACGCACCCTACTGGCGTGGCAAGGCTAAAATGTTGCAATAAAATTGTAGGTTGGGTGGAGGCTTTGCCAAAGCCAACATTCTGATATATGTTGGGTTGCGCTCCGCTTCAACCAACCTACGTCTAATGCACTGGATTACTCCTGCTTTAATATCTGCGGAATATAGGTTATAAATTTAACAAATCCCTGAAAAATGTAGTTAAGTTTTGAATTACTGGAATTTCCGATGTTTCAGCACCAATCCAATGATTATCACTAATACTTGTTTGATTAGTCTTACCTGGTTTCAAAACACTTACAACTGTGGCAATTATAGCCTTTTCTTGATCAAACGGTTTCCACTTTAAAGGCTTTTTATTTCTTTCTTCTTCAGAAAATTTATTTATATACTCTCTTGCTCTTTGCATATATTCAGGATAAACCAAATCTCCACAATCACAAATCAAAGTATCTAACACACCTTGTTGAGAATTATCTGGTAATATGTAAATTCCCAATCTTGGTGATCCTGCTATTACATTACCACTTTGACTAACTGTGGTGGGAAAATCAGGAAAATATTCTTTAAAGCCTTGATAATATTCTTCTGCAACTTGATCCGGTCTATCTTTATCAGCATCAGCTACAATCGCAAAAGCAAAAAGACTAGAACAATCAATATCAGATAATTTATCTTTCAAATTAGTAATTAAATTACTTCCTTCACCTGCATATATAGCCAAGGATATTCGGTCATTATATAATATTGTTGGCATATCTAATCTTAAATATAATTTTCCTGTTTTTGGAGGATATACAGGAATGAACTTGCGCCAAATTCCATTTAATTCAGATACATTACCGTCAAATTTAGAAAAGCCCAATAATTTACATAAAATTTTAGATATAAAAGCTTGATCATGATTTCCCTCAACACCAATTAAAACATATTCCCGACTCACCAACGCACCTCCTGACCTAATTCTTCTCTTAACCGTCTTAATCTATGTCCATCATGTCTGATTACTCTTGTTTTTTCTTCCTTTGGTTCTAACCGATAAAGCACTAAATCTGAATCAGATTCGGTTACTTCTAATAAAGCATCAACAGCTTCAAGACTATGGGTAGTTGCAAATAATTGAACATCCATTTCTGTACACCATTTAACCAGCCACTGAAAAGAACTTTGTAAGGCTTCCGTATGAATTGTTGATTCTAATTCATCAATCAAAAGAATACCACCTTTTACGCTGGCAAGTTTCAGAGCTATATGCAATAAACGACGAATACCATCACCAAAAGTGCTAACCGGTGCAAGTCCTAGTTTTTCATGTTGAATATAAATATTAAATTGAGAACTAGTAGATTCTGGAGATAATAAAATTTCGATATCGGAAATATTTGTATCCATCTGTTGTAATAATTTTACAACATCAGATTTAAAATTTTGAAACCTAGCTTCTGAAAGTAATCGAAATTGACCAATTGCTGAACGATGAGATGATGGTGTAACTGTGGCAGTATTCAAACTAGGCTCTCTGGTTCCTGATAGTCTATATAAAGGTTCATCCTCCCATAGTGAAAAATATTCAACAAAAGTAGGTGATTCACCAAGTAAAGTTAACAGATGATCATCTTTCAATATCTCTATTTTTAAATCAATTCCCTTCCGAACTCCTGGGCTGTCTTCAGTTTCAATTTCTTGCTCATTATCGTTACCAATTTCTTCATCATTTGTACCACTAATATTTCTTGTATTGTTTCCTTCAGATAAACGTATTCCCTCCATTTCTTCATAATTTGCTATCAACTTCTTGACAGGAAATAAACCAGTGCTAGAAATAAGAATAATTGGTTTATAAGGTTCTACAGCAAACGAAGTATGATTTGTAAATAACCATCTTAGTGCATCAATAAGCGGAGTGCGCGCTCTAATATCCTGCTCTCTTTGACGTGCTGTACTCAGCCATGATCTAATATCTAATGGATGACAGTAAATAGATAATGCTTCCAAAACACTGGTTTTACCTGAGTTATTAATACCAACAAGCAGGTTAATACGTCCGAGATCCTTTAGTTCTAAATCTCGAAGTCCTCTAAATTGATGAATTGTAATACTTTCTAAATTGCTCATAAGACTATTTTATCTCAAGCCTTATATCATAGATTATTTTTATGAACAATAAGCGCATCTTATGACAGATGCGCCTTGTTCTACTTGCATATCTTTCCTTTATGCGGAAATCAGCATTTCAATATCTACAGCCACAGCCTGTAACTCTTTCGCTTTCTCCTCTGGTAAAGCATCATTGGCAAACATCCCCGCTGCGAGTTCGGTTCCCGCCAGATATTTCAGCCTTTCGCTTGTCCGATACGGTGGGTAAAACTGGGCATGTAAATGCGCTTCTGGATGGGTTAAACCGTCCGTAGGCGCACCAAACCAAGCCATCAAGTAAGGAAATGGGCGATTCCACAAGCCGTCATATTTGAGAGTGACAGTTTTTAATGCTTTGGCAAGTCCCCATCGTTGTTGTGGGGTCAGATCCGTAAAAGTGCTAACTGGCTCTTTTGTTGCAAGCCAAACTTCATAGGGGTAACGAGCGCATACTGGGACAAAGGCGATCGCATACTCATCTTGATAAATAATCCGTTGATTGTCTGCAATCTCCTTCTGAATTAAGTCTTGCAGTAAACCACGCTGATGTTTTTCATAATACTCCTCCTGCATTGACAGCATTCGCGCTGGAACAGGCGGTATAAAAGGATAAGCATAAATTTGCCCGTGGGGATGGTGCAATGTTACACCTACTTCTACACCTTTATTTTCAAAGGGCAGGACGTACTGAATTTGGGGATTGGCTCCTAGTTCGCGGGTGCGATCGCCCCACACTTCCAACAGTAAATCAAGGTGATCCAGCTCTAAGGAACTTAGGGAAGCGCGGGCATCTTGGGTAAAAACCACTACCTCACAGGCTCCATTCGCTGGTAATGTTTCCACGATGGTATCAGGTGGATTGTTGGCTGTGGGAATCATTGAGGGAAAGCGGTTATCGAACACTGCCACGTCATACTTACCTTGGGGTAGTTCCGTGGGAAACTCAGGGTTGCTGGTAGGCGCGAGGGGATTATATTCTGGGGGCGGCATGAATGTCCGCCCTTGACGGTGACTGGCATAAGCTACCCATTCACCCCTTAGGGGATGCCAGCGCAGGTGGGGATTAGCTTGCACTGGCTCATTACTAGGGCTAGTGGCTGCTAACTGGCTAGTAATTGGGTAGCGACTGTATAACTTGAGTTTGCGTCCGTCGGGCTTTAACAGCTTGTGGGAGTACATAAACCTTGTCCTGAGAGGGTTGCAGCGCGGATTGCCTCAATGGGAAATTTTGGCGTGCGATCGCCGTACAATAAACCGTTAGCTTCTTGGAAGGTATCTGTCAATTGTGTGTAACAGAATCCGCTAAATAGCTCAATGTCATTAACTGTTTGGAGCAAAGCAGCGTATTTCATTTCTAATTCAGAAATATTCGAGCAGTTTTCATATCCCCAAGCTCCATCGGCATTAGGTTGATCGAGAGGTGCATAAGCGATACCACCAAACTCGGTCAACATCACTGGTTGTCCTTGATGGGGATAGTTATCCAGGGTGAGAATGCGTCCCCCAGGACGGCTACGCTCAAATAGATCCGATATCTGAATATCCGGTCTGTAGCGATGGGCTAATCGTTCAGGGTGGCGTTCATAGTCGTGAATAGCGAGGATGTCGGTATCCGTACTTTCCCAACCATCGTTACCAATTACTGGGCGAGTCGGATCGAGAGTCTTGGTGAGATGATACATTGCCAATACGTAGTTACGATGAGCCGCCGTCTCCACTAAATTTGGCACTCCCCAGGATTCATTAAACGGCACCCATGCCACAATACAAGGATGGCTGACATCTCGCTTGATGATTTCCGTCCACTCACGCGTCATGCGTTCCACGGCTTTCGGCGTGAAGCGGTAAGCGCTAGGCATCTCCTCCCATACTAACAACCCTAAAACGTCTGCCCAATATAAAAAGCGGGAGTCTTCAATTTTTTGGTGTTTGCGGACTCCGTTAAAACCCATAGCTTTGACGAGTTCTACATCACGTCGTAATGCTTCGTCATTGGGTGGAGTCATTAATGTATCAGGCCAATAACCTTGGTCGAGAACTAGGCGTAGATAGTAGGGACGACCGTTGAGCATAAAGCGATCGCGTTGAATGCTCACAGTCCGCATTGCTGTATAAGATTGGACTTCATCTAAAAGACGATCTTTATCCCATAGCTGAATTTGGGCATCTATCAGCGTCGGCTTTTCTGGACTCCACAGTAATTCATTACGGCAATCGTCAATACCCGGATCGCCCAGAACGATGCGACGGGTAATTTCACCATTGAATACTTCATAAGTATCGCTTGCTAACACGCGATCGCCAGTAGTGAGTTTTACTTTAATTTGTACGCCATAACTAGGTAAACTCCCAGCCAGCCCAGCTTCAAACCCAATTTCCCACCGTTCGCAGTCGGGAAGCCAACGAAGGTTACCGATATAAGTTTCACCTACACGTTCTAACCAGACTGTTTGCCAAATACCACTCGTGCGAGGATACCAAATACTATGCGGTTGCAACTGCCAATCCTGTTTACCACGAGGTTTGGCCAGGTCTTGGGGGTCGTCTTGCGCCCAAACTGTTACCTTTGTTGTCCCACTGTCATTTAAGGCATGGGTAATATCGAGGGTGAAAGATGTGTGTCCGCCTTCATGCTCGGCTATGTATTTATCGTTTACCCAGACACGAGCGCGATAGTCCACAGCGCCAAAATGTAACAGTAATCTACCGTCCCCTGGTGGTGTTTCAAATTCTCGCTCGTACCAGCAGTTTGGATGAAAACCGCGATCGCCAATCCCACTTTTGGTAGATTCGGGCGCAAAGGGAACTTCTATATGATGAGACCATTGGTTAATATTGCCTGGTTCGACACATTTTCCTTCGTCATCAAATGCGAATTTCCACAGCCCATTTAAAGTTTGCCAGTGTGAGCGCTTTAACAATGGTCGCGGATGTGTTGCTGTTAAGTCCACAAAATTACTATCAGTTTTAGAGGCTAATTTAACCTCAGGATTCTCCAAATCTAACAATTTCATCAAATTTCCTCCCTATCCATAACTCAATCAACCCCTGCTATAGATTAAATCCAGATCCAAATATTGGATTCCCAGATAAAGCAAGAGTTTTTATCCGATCGATGAACAATCGGATTGAGCTAGTAGTATTGTATTTTTGTGTAGCCAAACTGATACCTTCCGCACTTAGGTGTTGAAGTATAACAAGAAGTTTATATACGCCTAGCTCGTGACATTATGGCATATACCTTACCAATCTTTGCCAGGTTATCTAAAAAAAAAGCATTAAATTTAGGTCGCTAATAACTATCATAAATCTGCCACAGGATAAAGTACTTGTCATGAGAATTTTATTTATATAAATTGTTTAAGCAGTTTTTTGGAAAATTATTTATTTAGTTAATCAGCATTAGCAAAGAAGAGAAAAATCAGTAAAATCAGGTTATATAAGAAGATAACCTCAGCATTCGTTAAATATTGCTAGATGTATGCCATTTTTCCCTACAAACGTAGTTGTAAAGTCATTGGTTGAGTTGCCAGTGGCTATTAGCCGCATGTTACGAAGAAAAGTTGAATCCTTAAAGCTGAGTTCAGGGGTATAAAGGTATAGGGTGTAGGGGAGGAGCGTTGACTTCCAAGTATAATTACTTAGTAGCTACAGCGTATTTCAGGTAAATGAAGTATACGGGTAGGGGCACAAGATGTTGTGCCTCTACGATTAATGGTGTCATGAATCAAAAATCCATTAATCTTTTTGCTTAGTTACGGAATGTAGGGTGTGTCCTTCTACTTTCCTACTTCAGCAATCTTAGACCACTGAGCGTAACTAAAACTGTGGAACCTTCATGGCCAATAACGCCGATGGGTAAGTTAATATTTCCCAGAAAGTTGCCCACTAAAAGCAAGACAATAAAACCCAACGCTACGACTATATTCTGTTTGACTATGAGTTGCGATCGCCTGCCTAAATGTATTGCCACAGCAATCTTTTCTAACCTGTCTGCCATCAAAACTATATCTGCGGTTTCCAATGCTACATCACTACCCGCGCCTCCCATTGCTATACCTACAGATGCTTGCGCTAAAGCTGGTGCATCATTGATGCCATCACCCACCATTGCCACAGTTTGATACTTTTGCTGTAAACGACGAATTACATTCAGCTTATCTTCTGGCAAAAGTTGAGCATACACTCGGTCAATTCCTACCGTTTTGGCCACACTATTGGCAGTTTCCTGATTATCCCCAGTTAACATGACAATTTGTTCAACTCCCAATTTTTTTAACCGGCTAATAGTCGCCGCTGCTTGCACTCTCACCTCATCTGCAATGGCAATGATACCCATCACTTGATAAGACACAAAGACAGGGAGACGCGGTGATGGGGAGAGTGTTGGTAATAGTTTCCCTTCCTCCTCGCGTCTGAGTGCCCCCGTATCCTCTTTCCCCGCGTCCCCGTGTCCCCACGTCCCCGTATCCTCTTGAGCTGCTACCCAAACGACAGTTTTACCTTCTTGTTCCAAACATTGAGCCATTTGTCCCAATTCTTCAGGTAAATTTGTTACATATTGCTGCACAAAATTGGCATTCCCAACAATCACCTGTTGTTCTTTGAAAATTCCCACAATTCCCTGGCCGGGTATGGCTTGCACTTGAATTGCACCAACCCAGTTTAAATCAGCAGCGGCTTGTACAATTGCCTTACCGATGGGATGTTCGGAAGATGATTCGACACTAGCAGCGGCTTTTAATACGTCTAGTTGTGTGTATTTACTAAGGGGAATGACTTGGAATACCTGCACTTGTCCTGTTGTGAGAGTACCAGTTTTATCAAATGCGATCGCCCGAACTTTACCTATCTTCTCTAACTGTGCGCCATTCTTAAATAAAATTCCTTGTCTTGCACCGTTGGCAATTCCTGAAAGCAGAGTGGGCATAATTGCAGCCATCAACGCGCAGGGAGAAGCTACCACTAAGAAAGTGAGGGCGCGATAAATGGTAGTTTCCCAATCCCAACCCCAGAGGAAGGGCGGTAAAGTTGCCAGTAATATCCCAGCTACTACAATGACTTTGGCATATCCTTTTTCAAAGCGATCGATAAATTCTTGGGAAGGGGGAGCTTCTGTCTTTGCTTGTTCTACCAAACGAATCACCCGCTGAATCAAACTACTTTGGGCTGGTTTGTGGACTTTAATCTGCAATGCACCATAACCGTTGAGTGTACCGGCAAACACTTCTGCACCGACTGTTTTCTCTACAGGTAAAGACTCGCCTGTAATTGCGGCTTGATTAATGGTGCTGTAACCAGACACGATAATTCCGTCTGTAGGAATTAACTCTCCAGGTTTGACGACAATTTCATCACCAACTTTTAGCTGACTGATAGAAACTTCCTCTTCCCTTCCCTGAAGCAAAACCCTGGCTGTATCTGGTGTCAAACTCATCAAACTCTGAATACTCTGCTCAGTTCGCTGCATGGCATAGCCTTCGAGTGCGCCACTGATGGCAAAGATGAGAATCAAAATTGCCCCATCAATAATTAAATGATATTCTCTTCGCCATAAGCCCAAACTAGCAGCACCAATGGCGGCAACAATCATCAACAAATCTACATCGAGTTCTTTTTCTTTGAAAAGGGTAGTTAGTCCCTCCCGCGCACTTTCGTAACCACCAATGACGTAAGCAGCAGGTAGCAACAGCAGCGCTAATTCCAAAGCGCCGAGATGTAGGGCGAACCATCCCAGAAATAACAACAACCCACAAACTAGGGCTGCTAAGATATCTGCGTGTTCTCTGGTGAATTGGGTGAAACGTTGGGGGTAAAGCATGAGAGGTGAATTGAGAGGGGCTTTCTCAGGCTAAAGCTTGACATCAATGTTAATGTCAAGCTTTATAATGATTTTGAAACGCAGAGGAGCGCTGAGGGAAGTGCAAAGGTACGCAAAATTAAATGTTTATCTGTGTTTCTGGAGGGTTTTTCAAGAGTGGGATGTGGGTAAATGGGACGATTTAACTGTTAGTTTAAAATTGCACTAGGAGGCAAAAATTTATGCTCAAGCGAATATATATTGATAACTTTCGCGGCTTGGTAAATTTCGAGATGAATTTTGACTCGATTAACCTGTTTCTTGGTGGTAATGGAACAGGTAAATCAACTGTTTTTGAAGTTTTACGGAGAATTCAACTTTTTGTAAGTGGCGTCGCTAAGGTAGAAGGACTTTTCCCAATTTTTGACTGCACTCGCTGGCAAACTTTACCAATTCAGCGTTTTGAAATAGAAATTGACGGAAATGATGGCAATTATAAATATGAACTTGCTATTGAACACAATCTAGAAGATCGCCATGTGCAATATGAACGTTTGTGGTTTGATAACCAACCTTTATTGAAGTTCGAGAGAGGCGAAGTTCAAATTTTTTCTGACAATAATTCTGTAGGACCGAAATATCCTTTTAATTGGTCTCAGTCCATATTACCTTTATTGCTAGCAAATAATGAGATGACAAAACTAAACTGGTTTAAACAACGAATGGAGCGATTTATTATTGTACAAATTATTCCTAGTCTGATAATTAATGGTAGTGAGAAAGAAGAAGTACAACTGAGTCATAAAATGGAAAATTTTGTTTCTTGGTATCGTTATATTTCACACGATCAAGGCAAGGTAGCTGAGCTAATAAATGTTTTAAAAGATGTTTTAGACGGTTTTGTTAGTTTCAAATTTGCTCAGTTCGGCGTAGGCTATACAACTTTAAAATTACGATTTGCATCTGTTGTAAATCCTAAAAATATTATTGATTATTACTTTAATGAATTATCTGATGGACAAAAAGTGCTAATTGCTCTGTACACCCTTGTTTATTGCACTCAGTCTGAAGATTACACGTTGTGTATAGATGAACCAGAAAATTTTTTAGCGCTACCGGAAATTCAGCCTTGGCTAGTTCAGCTTTATGACTTTTGTAGCGAGCAAAAAATCCAGGCTTTATTAATTTCTCATCATCCTGAATTAATTAATTATCTTTTAGCATCACCTATAGGTTATTGGTTTGAGCGTCAGAGCAATGCTCCTGTGCGGGTGAAAAAAATTAGTAATGAAGTTGCTGAAAATACTGGATTACCCATTTCAGAACTGATTGCGCGAGGATGGCTATATGAGCCAGCGTAGAGTACAAATTGTAATTCTGTGTGAGGATAAACAACAAGAAGTTTTTGCTCGACATTTTCTCAAAAAACGAGGTTTTATTTTAGATAAAAATCTCCGAATTACAATTTGTCCAAAAGGTGCAGGAGAGCAGTTTGTCAGAAAACGTTATCCCGCAGAGGTAAAAGCATACCGCAGTAAAAACTATCTTTCTGGAATCCTAGTAGTGTTGATTGATGCGGATAAAAAAACGGTTGAGGAAAGGCTGAAGCAATTAGATGATGCATTGAGAGAAGATTCACAACAGATTCGTCAGCCTCAAGAAGCGATCGCTATATTTATCCCCAAAAGAAATATTGAAACTTGGATACACTATTTACAAGGTGAAACTGTTGACGAAGAAACAGAATATTCAAAATTCACCAATGAGTCAGCTTGCAAGCCGTATGTAGAAAACTTGCTAAATCAATGTTACCAAGGCTTAGATGAAAATGCACCGCCATCTCTTCAGGCGGCTTGTGGAGAATTACAAAGAATTTTGCCGTTTTTGGAATAAATTATGAATGCTGGTTGCTTAACTATTAAAGAACTCACAGATGCAGTGGGTAGTGGTTTGACTCCGCGGATGGTGCGGCATTATCATCAACTAGGATTGTTACCGCAACCAGTACGATCGCCTAGCAATTATCGTCTCTACACCCAAAAAGATGTTCTACGATTGCAACGGATTGTCGCACTCAAGCAGCAAGGGTTTCAGCTAAATCATATCCGCCACATTTTGGAAGTGGAACCAGAAGCGGACACAAATCAAAACCTGATGGCGCAACTGCAACAGCAATATCGCGCGGTGATGCAACAAATCTCCCAACTACGGCAAACTGCATCAGCATTAGAAGGATTATTAGGACGCGATCGCCATTGTCAAATTATGCAGGCGGAAGTCCTCGCACAACTCAAGTTACTCGATGTGGAAACCCAAGCGGGATTGGGAGGACTGGAAAAATTGTGGAGTGGTTTGGATGCCGAAATTCATACGCACTCCGAGGCTTTTTCGGAATCGCTGCAACGTTTATTACCCGATTTATCTCACCGTTCGGAAATTGAACAACACTTAATTTCTCAGTTGGTTTTGGCTTGTGGTGATGTAAGTTTGGTATCTTTTGTCAAATTGAGTCGAGATGCGATCGCAGCTAGTCGAAAAGCTTTATCTTCTGGCTGTCAAATTGTTGTCGATACCCAAACTGTTGCTGCTGCTTTGGATCAAACTCGATTATTTCATTTGGGATGTCGCATTGAAACTCTGATTGATAATCCTCATATTACTACCGCCACAGAGGCGGAACTTGCCTTTTGGCAGCAGCAAGAATGGCGACAAAAATTGCAACAAGTAAATCAAGGTTGCGTGCTGGTAGTTGGTTATGCTCCCTCGGTGCTGCTAGAAGTTTCGGTGGCCATTGCTAATCAAAAAATTCAGCCTGCACTCGTAATTGCAATGCCCATCGGCTTTAGCCACGCTCCCGCCGCTAAGCGACAACTGATGCAACAACAAATACCTTTTATTACAGTTGAAGGAACTTTGGGAGGTGGCGCTTTAGCTGCAACTGCCCTGAATGCTTTGGTGGAATCACTAATTGATAAACCAGATTGCCATTGTTATCTCAAAGGTATACAGAATTCCGATTTGATTGCCTGAAAAAAGTCGCCCTCAACTCCAAAACCTGATTCCCTACTCCCTACTCCCTGCCTAAGCAAATAAGTTCAAAAAGAAAACCGGATTGTTAAATAATATTGAATTTGCTACACTTTACCAGTTTTAGTAATTCAATAATTCATAATTGTCACCACAAGCTACTAACTTGGTATAAGTTGCAATATAAATTGGAAAAATTTATAGTAAACAGACTCTCGCACTTAGAGTATAAATTATCATGCTACACAAGCTTTATGGAAGTATAAATCGATGCAAGTACTTTGAAGAAATTAGAAGTAAAGATAACTCAGATGTATAATTAGCGCGTCTCCTCCATCATCTTGAAAAAGATAGCGATTTAGGATTGGCAGGCTTTCTATTTTTTACTTTAATAAGGGGCATATGTGGCAACAAGAAAAAAAAGATACTTCAATAGTCAAACTGGTATTATGGGTTGCTTTAGCTACGACTCCGATGGCAGCAACTCTGGTAGTTTCAGCACCCACACTGGGGCAATCTGCACCTGAAACTCCGTCTTTCCCACTGCCACAAACAGTGGAAAATGGAACGACAGTGCGAATTAATGGTTCAAGTAGCTTAACTGCAATCAACCAAAGCCTCAAAGATAATTTTGAAAAACAGTTTTCAGGCACAAAAGTTGAAATTGCTGCGGATGGTACTGATCGGGCACTGAGAGATTTGCTAGATAGCAAAATCGACATAGCAGCAATCGGCCGTGGTTTAACGCCAGCCGAAAAAGCACTAGGACTCGAACAAGTGCGTTTGCGCCGTGAAAAAATTGCGATCGTGGTTGGTGCAGAAAATCCTTTCAAGCAAAGTTTAACTAGTAGGCAATTCGCCCGCATTTTTCGGGGACAAATTACAAATTGGTCGCAATTAGGCGGCCCTGACGCTAAGATTCGCGTCATCGATCGCCCCGAAACCAGCGATACTCGTGATACTTTTCGTGATTACCCAGCTTTCAAAGCTGCGAAATTTGCTACAGGCTCCAATGCTACCCAAGTAACTGACGATAACACCGCCGAAATCGTCAAACAACTAGGCAAAGACGGCATCAGCTATGTCCTAGCCAATCAGATATCAAAGTTAGAAGGTGTGCGAGTTCTGCAATTACATCAAACCTTGCCAGACGATGCCAAATATCCCTTCTCGCAACCATTAGTTTACGTCTACAAAAAAAATCCTAGCTTAGGTGCAGCAGGTTTTCTCGGTTTTGCTCTTGCACCACCAGGACAGCAGGCTATAGAACAAGCCAGAGTCGCTGAAGCTGAGGCGATCGCAACCAGCGTCTCACAACCTGCTGCCACAGTTTCCCCCAGTGGAGAAACCACACCGACTGCTACGCCTTCTCCCAATGCAACTACTTCTGTATTTGGCGAACAACCCTTTGTAGCTCCAGCTGAACCAGAAAAAGCTCCCATTGTCAATCGGGAAACACCATTTTGGTTGCTTTTACCTTTGCTGGTTACCACTGTAGGTGGAGGCTTGCTTTGGTGGCTTTTTGGCAGACGGCGATCTTTGCCTGAGAAAACAGACAACTCACTACAACTAAATCCCAATCCACCCAGCCCAGATGATGTGGAAACTGCAATCAATCCTAGCAGTACCCTTGAGTTGCCAGAAGACGAAACCCCCGATCGCACTCCTTTTCAAATTTATGGTCCAACATCATCTGACCTCACAGAGAATGGTACCCTACAACAGACAAGTAATGGCACAACCCCAAGCGTAGCTCTATCAGAGAATAACAACTTGGGAGCCACAGCTTTAATGGGTGGCGCTGCTCTAGCAACCGGAATCAGCGCGGCTACTTGGTCTAACTTTGCAGATCAAGAAAACGACGTAAGCAAAGATACATTTGAAGAGAATAATACCGAAGTAAATCCTCTTGAATCCGGCGAAGTTGCATGGGATATAGAAGCCCCAGCGGCTGTTGTCAATACTTCATATCCTCAGCTGGGTAATCTTCCAGAAGAAACATCTGATGAAGAACTGCCTTTATCTGAGGAAACAATCCCAACATCTGAATTAGCAGATGTGCCAAAAGCAACTTCCGATTTTGAGTATTGGGACACAGAAGTTAGCGAAGATGAGATCCAAGAAGAACTCCAGGCAGAATTGGAATGGCTAGAAAGTATCACCTCAACTGAAGATACACCCTTATCAGAATCCGGCGAAGTGGTAGCAGATGAACTGGCACAATTGCCAGAAGATGCCTTTAATGTGGTAGCAGATGCAGCCGAACCGCCTGTAGATTTACTAGAGGATGAATCGCCAGACTTTGGTGGTGCTGCGGCCTTGGCAGCTGCGGCAGGAATTGGAGCCTGGGCTGGTACGGTTAATGATGTACCCGTAGCAGGCGAGACAAGTACTGGTTTCGTATATACAGAACCAGAAAGCCGTATTTTCCTGACACCCCGTACTCATACATTGGCTGATGTCTCTTGGGAAATTTCCGAAAACCAAAAGTCAGCACTGCGACAACAAGGCGTTTCTCAGCTGTTAGTGCGGCTGTATGATGTGACTGGCATTGACCTGAGTTATCAAATTCCGGACTTTGTAGAGCAGTATGAAAGTGAAGAATTACTCAGCAAGAGTATGGAGATTCCCGCAAGCGATCGCGACTACATAGCTGAAATTGGCTATCTTGCTGAAGGCGATCGCTGGTTCCCCATAGCCCATTCAGCAATTGTGCGTTTCTTCAGTGCTGTTGAGCCAGATCCCATCGTGGAAGAAACAGCTGATGCAGAACAAGAAATTACTATTGTGCTGACACCCCGCAGCTACACATCCGCTGATGTCCGTTGGGAAATTTCCGAAAGCCAAAAATCAGCGCTGCGACAACAGGGTGTTTCCCAGTTGTTAGTGCGGCTGTATGATGCAACTGGCATTGACCTGAGTTATCAAAATCCCCAACTTGTACAGCAGTACGAAAGTGAAGAATTACTCAGCAAGAGTGTGGAAATTCCCGCAAGCGATCGCGACTACATAGCTGAGATTGGCTATCTTGCTGGAGGGGATCGTTGGTTTTCCTTAGGGCGTTCAGCAATTGTGCGTGTCTTCAGTCCTGTTGAGCCAGATCCCATCGTGGAAGATTTACCCGTGGTGGACCAAACAGCTGATGCAGAACAAGAAATTACTATTGTGCTGACACCCCGCAGCTACACATCCGCTGATGTCCGTTGGGAAATTTCCGAAAGCCAAAAATCAGCGCTGCGACAACAGGGTGTTTCCCAGTTGTTAGTGCGGCTGTATGATGCAACTGGCATTGACCTGAGTTATCAAAATCCCCAACTTGTACAGCAGTACGAAAGTGAAGAATTACTCAGCAAGAGTGTGGAAATTCCCGCAAGCGATCGCGACTACATAGCTGAGATTGGCTATCTTGCTGGAGGGGATCGTTGGTTTTCCTTAGGGCGTTCAGCAATTGTGCGTGTCTTCAGTCCTGTTGAGCCAGATCCCATCGTGGAAGATTTACCCATAGTAGACGAAACAGCTGATACAGAAGAACAAAGCACTATTGTCCTAACACCGCGCACTCCCAAGTGGGCTTATGTCTCGTGGTATATTTCCCCAACTCAAAAACAAGCACTGCGACAACAAGGTGGTTCTCAATTAGCAGTGCGGGTTTATGATGTGACTGGCATTGACCTGAGTTATCAAACTGCCCAACTTGTACAGCAGTACGAATGCGAAGAAGTAGCAAGCGATCGCTTTGTGGCGATTCCCGTGAGCGATCGTGACTACATAGCTGAGATTGGTTATCTTGCAGATGGCGATCGTTGGTTAACCGTAGCACGTTCAGCAATTGTGCGTGTCTTTAGTCGTTCTCAGGGAGATTTTTGGTTTGTTGCAGATGCTGAGTTGATTATTCACGGAGCAACCGAACCAAATACAACCGTAGCCATTGGTGGTAATGCCATCAAAGTCAAACCCGATGGTACTTTCCACCTACGTCTTCCCTTTTCAGATGGTTTAATGGACTATCTCATAACGGTAGCTGCTGATGGGGAATCTCCAAAAACTATTCATAAGAAATTCTCCCAAGAAACTTACGAAAGCTAATACCATTTTGGATTTTGCGAAAAGCTTTGGGCGGAGGAAATCTCTGCTCAAACTTTTCAAAACAGATTTTAGGGATTTTAAGCCGAGTACTTTTGACAAATCAAATTTCTTGCTGGTTTAACCAAGTTACTAAATCAGGTAGCGATGAAAATCGGAGAATAGCTCTACCTAAAACTTCTAGGCGTTCCTTATTTAAAAGTTGCACTCGCTCAATAATTGACGAATCAATTTCACCAAAGCGTTCATCAAGTAAAAACAGACAAAATTTAAGTGCTTCTTTTTGTTCGCCGCGTTGTTCACCGCGTTGTTCGCCGCGTTGTTCGCCGCGTTGTTCTCCCTTCTGTAAAATATATTGATAAATCACTGATTCTTGCATATTTTCCTCCCGTAATAATTGCAGAATCAAATCTTTCTCAAACTTTAACCCTGCTAAAATCTCTGTGTATGCAACCGTATTTTGTCTAGTCTCAATATCTGGAATTTTAGCAATTTCTTCTGCAACTTGCGATAATAACCTTGAGGCTGAATTGGTTCGTGTTAACGGTGCTAATGGTAACAACCCCAAATTACTCATAAATAGTTCCGAATCTTGCTCCCACATTCGGATAACTCGATAACGATGAGTTGTGACTTCGCTGACATATTCTGTGATAAAGGCGATTTCATCACTAGTTTCTTGCAAGAAAATCACTACTTGTGTGACTGGAACTTGATATCTACGTGTCAATCGGACGTAGTAATCTAGCATCCGCAGCGAAATTGGTGTTTGAGATTTAATTGTAGTTTGAAATTCTAGGTGTAAAATCCGATTTTCTATTTGCAAGAACGTCACAGAATCAGCACGAATTGGTTCAATGCTCAATTCGGTTTTTAAGATTTTAATTGTGCGTGGTTCTTGATTCAATAACCAGCGAATAAAATCACGAGGATATTTTTCTGCGAGGGCTTTACACAGGTTGTCATATTCTGCCATCTAGAGATTCATTCGCATATTCACTGAGGATGATGGCTAATTATAAATTAACCTATACAACAACGCAAAAGAAGTTACAGCGTTTTTCAGGTAAATAAAGTACACGGGTAGGGGCGAACAGCTGTTCGCCCTTACAATTATCCGTACATCACAAAGTTGCAATCTGCTGTAAGTAGTAGCGTAGCAAGCCTAAAGTCGTGGATTCAACAATTCAAAATTCAAAAACTGACTCACATTCAGTAGTGCAAATTCTTATGTAAGATGTATTAGATTATACTAACTACACTTTGTAAACTTGTAAAAAACCCCATCCTTGAGAGAGGGTGGGGTTAGTTACGTTACTAAGGCTATTTAACTAGAGATTATATCACTGAAATTACGCAAGCGATCGCCCAGATACAATAATGAAGCCGACAGAATCAAGTTTAATTTGTGGCTGGCGAATTCCCTCTAAAATAGCTGCACTTAAAGCAGTTTCTATTTTGAGTTCTTGGGCTAGTGCTTGATCCCAAGTTTGCTGATTTAGCAACAAGCGTAACTGTTCTACTCTATTGCCTAATTTCTTCTCGGCAACGAAGCCACGTTTTTGGCACAATTCTATCAAATCAGGACGATTGGAAAGTAATGCTAAAGAAGCGTTACGTACTTGATAGCAATAATTTTGCCATTTACTAGGATTGACAAAATCGTCAATAATTTCTAAACGCTCTTTTGCGAGATTGTAATCTCGTTGTTGAGTATTGTTTTTATCTTTATATGGACGTTGTAAGATATCCAACAAAACTCGATCTTCAACAACAGATATTGGCTCCTGGCGACCATCAATATAGATAGTTTCCATAATTGGTGGAAATAGAGCATCTACACGTCGCTGCAAAATTTTGAATTGAGAATTATCGAGTTTGTTCTCGATTAAAACTTGTCTGGCAATTTTTAAATTTGTCTCGACTATATAATTGTATTGGAAACCGAACCATTCCTTGCCTTCTTTTGCATCCCAAGATGCATCAGTGCGCCACATAGCAAAGGCTTGACCCCGGTCATCCCAATCTATATAGTTCAACAATGCTTCTACAAATCCTTCTCCAATTCGCAAGAGTTTAACATCAGAATTTTGGTTTGCTACCCTGCGATTATAAGTACCGTATTTGTCTAAATAACTGTCAGCAAAACGGGTTTTTAACTCATTTATCGGCACCAAAGTACGGGTTATCGGTTGATAACGTTTCATTTCTGAAGAATCTGGGTTAGTCATTGGCTTGAAACCCAACGCATCACAAATCCAGCCTTCAATTGCTCGCTTCATTTCTAAATGGCGAGCATCATAATTATCTAAATCTTGAAAATACTCGGTTGCAATTTCATCATTGGCGTCGATTTCATCTAAAGCATTCAATTCGCTAATCTTGAGGATTTCAGCTTGGATTTGTGCTTGAATTGGCTCAATCATTTGCACCAGTCCAGCAGCACCTGATTGAAATAAAGCTGCTTCTAATTCTGGGAGTTTTTCATCTACGTAAAACTGGAAACTGGCAATTGATTGTTGAAAAATCCCAAATCCATTTTTCAAAACTTGATACCAAGCATTCTGCGGGCTATCTTCTAAATAAGGCCCAATCAATACACAAGATTGGACTCCAATTTTGCTGCCAATTCGGTCAAGTCTACCAATTCTTTGTTCTAATTGATTAGG
Source organism: Nostoc sp. CCY 9925 (assembly GCF_963920935.1). NCBI lineage: Bacteria > Bacillati > Cyanobacteriota > Cyanophyceae > Nostocales > Nostocaceae > Nostoc > Nostoc sp. CCY 9925. The sequence continues at coordinate 21,557 of NZ_CAWUDO010000087.1, forward strand.
TGACCAAGGAAGATCGAAATGAATTAACCAGTCAGCAAACTGGAGATTACGTCCTTCTTCTCCAGAGCGATCGCATACTAAAATAAAGCAGTTGGGATTGTTTTTGAATCTATTTAAACCCGACTCAACTTTATCCGGTGATTCTCCAAATTGATGGCTGACTACTGTCTCTGCACCAAAGGTATCAGATAAGTAGCGCACAATTTCAGCACAACTTTGGGCAAAACTGGTAAATATAATAAATTTGGGAAAAATATCGCCCGCAATTGGTCTACGAATTCTCTGCTGTATCCTGGTAATAAATTCTTTTTGATTTCTGCGAACGTTTGGCGGAATTTTGAAGTATGTACCCAGCTGATTCAGTATTACTGTTCTTAAATTTTCCTTGCGTTCTCCGTCTTCTACAGGTTGACGAATAACCTTTAATATGGATTGTAAAATCTCTTCTTCCCCGGAAAATTTGCCAGTTATAGTTAATAGCCGAATATCATCTTCTTTAAATTCCTGAATCAATTTAGCGTGTGGTTTACCAGTTAAACGAGTTGTAACTACTTGTTCTAAAATGCCTAACCAAGTGCCAGCAGCAAGGAATAACAATAGAAAAATTCGCTGATATTGTTTTTCATTGGGAGCAACACTACGCCATTGATTGATGAGTTCGTGAATATCAAGCGATCGCTCATCTAAATCATATTCTTCTTTGGGCGTAAAATTGCGGTCAAATATCACATCTTCCACCGCAGCGCGACGGTTACGAAGCATTCGTCGATATAATCTATAGGTATCGCTGATGTGGCTGCGAATTGCTTGGACGAGTTGATTTTGCTCAGGAGAATTTGTTTGTAAACAAGTTTCTAAATCCTCCGCTAACTTGAGTAAAGACTGATCTTCAGGAAACAGGTTGCGTAATTCCTGCAAATTGTTTTTCAAGACAAGAGGCTTTGCATCTTCTCTCAAAGCCAGCAGCACTTTACCAATTTGTTGGCGGCTGGCAACTTGAGCGCGAAAACCTGCTAAATCCTGTAGTCTATAGGTTGTGGGGTCGAGCAAATGCAACATCGCTAAGAAATCTTGCTCGTGATTCACAACAGGATTAGCGGATAATAAAAGTAAGCGATCGCTTTTATGAGCCAGTTGTTTGCAAGTCTCAAAACGCTGGCGCACTGCTGCATCTTTAGAGGTCGCCATTGCTGCAATGTTATGGGCTTCATCTAATATTAAACAGCCGATCTTAGCTTTGAGATTAATTTTATGAATATCTTCAACTGCTACTACCGCTATCCGTTTGGGAAAATGAGAGATATAAAACTTGTTTTCTAACTCAGTCCGCCATTGTTGTAGCAAATATTGAGGAACTATAACCACCGCACCTTTTTTCGGTTCATCTAACAGAAATTGACGCAGAATTGCACCCGCTTCGATAGTTTTTCCTAGTCCCACTTCGTCTGCTAATATATAGCGTTGAATTGGATCTTCCAGTACCCGTCGGACAACTTCAACCTGATGTGGATAAAGATTAATATTTGCCGAAATTAGCCCCGTCATCCCGCGACTGACAGCGCGTTGCTGAATCAAAGATTTCACGAACGCCAATCTTTTGTCGTGGAAGTACGGCGTTTCGTGACCCTTCATTGCCAAAGTTTCAATGGGGTCTGTGTTCGGTAAATTACAACGGACGTAAATTTCTTCTTCCGTAACAATTGCAGTTTTCTTATCTGGCAAATCAACTTGATATTCTTCTGTATCTTCGTCCCAGACGAAAATCCTGCCAATTATCCATTTATCTTGGTCTTGAGACTTGATATAGCATCGCGCTTGGGGTTCAAGCCTGACTTGAGAAAGGGAACTTAAAGGTAAAGTTTTTTCTAGACGTTGCCCCAGAGAGCAGAAATACTCAACGATCGCATTAGTCTCAGATATTTCGATAACTTTTCCTATACCCAAATAATTATTCTGGGACTGTACTAGTAACCCAACTTTAATCATAGATCCAGTCCCCTAAACAGACTAAAAGTACCTTCCAGACTAGTTTATTCAGCCATATCTGGCAATTTTGCAGATCCACATTATAGACAATAAACTGCTATTACAGTTTTTCAGTATAGCGATCTGTAAATTTCATTCATATCATGTTCTGTTAATTAGTTATGATTCCTACAATCACTGCACCGTACTTCCAACCAGTGTATACACAAGTCCAGAAATCCCACCTGAAACATTATCATTGTGAAACTAGAAAATGAAACGTTCAAATCGCCTTGCTTGGATGGGAGCGATCGCAATTGCAGCGCTTATTTTACTGAGTTTATTCGCAGCTCCTAATAATAGCAAAATTCATGTCGGCTCTACTTATAATCGCGCCCCTGATGGCTATGGTGCTTGGTATAATTTTATGCAAAATCAAGGGATTTCCATTGAGCGTTGGCAAAAGCCTTTTAGTGAGATCCGACCAGAGAACAGCCCAGTTACCCTTCTTGTGGTTAGCAGTTATCCCAGAGATACAACCCTCGATAGTCAAGAACGTGAATGGGTAGAAAAAGGAAATACCTTGGTAATTTTAGGCGTTGGGGGACGAGTTACAGAAGCAGACTTTAGCACTTTGCAAAAATCCCCCCAAGGGGATATAAAAATTGACACGCGCAGGCGAAATAAAAAAGTTAGCCAAAAGCAAATTGATTTAGGCGATCGCTTTGGTGCTATAGTCTGGCAAGAAAAATACAAGCAAGGCAACATAATTTTTTCTACCACCCCTTATTTAGCCGCCAATGCTTACCAAGATAATTTCAGTAATTTTAAGTATTTAGCCGATTTAGTCCAGAAAAACAGTAAGACAATACTCGTGGATGAATACATCCACGGCTATAAAGATGCCGATGTCAGGCAAAAAGAAAGCGAAGGAGATTTGTCTACTTTTTTTGCTAAAACTCCTTTATTTCCAATATTGATCCAAGCAGGTATCCTACTATTGGCGCTAATTTGGGCCCAGAATCGCCGTTTTGGCAAACTAGTAACTTTAGATACACCATTTACAGACAACAGTGAGGCATACATCCAAGCCTTAGCCTTAGTATTACAGAAAGCTGATACCACCGACTTTGTGATTGAGATGGTGGGTAAACAAGAACAATTGCAACTCCAAAAAGCCTTGGGATTAGGGCAAATACCGCTAGAACACAAAGCTTTACTCAATGTCTGGGTGGAAAAAACAGGTGCAAGTGCCGCAGATCTAGATGCAGTTTTAAAGCTACAATCACGCAAACAACCCATGAGCGAACAAGAGCTGTTAAGCTGGTTGGGAAAATGGCGAACCATTAGATCAATTCGTAATTCGTAATTCGTAATTCGTAATTAATGACAATTGACAAATGACAAACGACAAATGACAAATGACAAATTAATATTATGAACGAAACGCATTCTATTTTAATTCGCCTTGGCCAAAATCTTAACCAAGTAATTGTCGGACAATCTAGCCTCATACAACAAGTTTTAGTGGCGCTGTTAGCTGGTGGACATATAATTTTAGAAGGAGTACCGGGAACTGGTAAAACCCTTTTAGTAAAAGTATTAGCACAGTTAATTCAAGGAGACTTTCGCCGAATTCAACTAACACCAGATGTCTTACCGTCAGATATAACTGGTACAAATATTTTTGACTTGAATAGCCGGAATTTCACTTTAAAAAAAGGGCCAATATTTACCGAAGTACTGCTAGCAGATGAAATTAACCGTACTCCCCCCAAAACACAAGCAGCGCTGCTAGAAGCGATGGAAGAAATGCAGGTCACCTTGGATGGTGAAAGTTTACCCTTGCCGGATTTATTTTGGACGATCGCAACCCAAAACCCCCTAGAATTTGAGGGGACTTATCCTTTACCAGAGGCACAGTTAGACAGATTTTTATTTAAATTAGTGGTAGATTATCCTGACCAAGCTGCTGAAAAGCAAATGTTACTCAATCGTCAAGGGGGGTTTGCAGCACGGCGCTTGGATATTAGTCGTTTGAAACCAGTAGCCACAGTAGCCGATATTTTGCAAGCACGACAAGCAGTCAAAGAAGTTAAAGTATCAGAAGCGATCGTTGATTATTTGTTAGCCTTGGTGAGAGTATCGCGTCAATATCCCGATTTAACTTTGGGTGCATCGCCTCGCGCCGCTGGTGCTTGGTTGCAGACATCTCAAGCCCTAGCCTGGTTAACTGGAAGGGATTTTGTGACACCAGATGATGTCAAAGCAGTTGCATCGCCATTGCTACGTCATCGACTGATTTTGAAACCAGAAGCAATGCTGGATGGTTTACAAATTGACGCGGTAATTGCGTCGGTAATTAATCAAGTGCCGGTTCCAAGGTGATACAATTTTAGATTGGGAATTGTCTTTTGTATCTCAGTTTTTTGAATGTCATTGCGAACGCAACGAAGTGGAGTGAAGCAATCGCAAAATCTTGCACTAAGAACAAAACCATGCGATTGCTTGTCTGCGACATGCTGCGCGTACCTTGCTTACACGTAGGGGTACATCGTTCCTCCTCTTTACGAGACGCTAGGCGTAGCTTGCTTCCCCGGAGGGGTACGCAATGACAGTTATTCTCTCGTTGCTAAATAAAACCTGGGATGCACCCAATCACGGCTTTACAACAATAGACTTAATAGATCTGTTGCAAAACTATTCTTGCAAGAGGGGGAAAAGGAAGACTCTTTTTGTTTTTCCCTTTAACCTTTAGTTAGCTTATTATCTGAGTACTTCTTCCTTTTTGATTGCTTTGTTTTGCACTGAACTGATAGCTACGGCGTTTCCGAAGCGATAATGCAGATAAACCACTAACTGTCAACACTCCTAACACCGTAGAAGATTCAGGGATAGAGGTTGAATTGACGGCGAAAAATGCTAATTCTCCAATTAACTCATGAGTTGCGGTTGTTGGATGGATTTCATCCCAGAATAAAAACTTGTCTGGTTCACATACAACTGGCTTGACCGGAACTTCGATAGGCACCACCGATAATTCTCCCACACAAGAATCAGTAACATTTGTAAAACTGAATTCTTCTGGATCTGCAATGATACGATTAAATAAAGAATTAACATCGAGAGGAATAATGTTAGTCTCAGGACTTAGTTGCTGATTCAACAAGTTAATAGTTGTGGTCAAATCAGAGTTATGTGCATTAGTGAAACTGGTTAGTATGCTTGCTGTTTGACTATTGCCACCTGTAACTGGAAACTTTCCCAAATCTGGTAAGTTAACTACCATAATATTTTCAGCACCCACCGCAGCCAGTGAGGTTATTGCTGCGGATAAATTGGCGACGGATTCTTTTGGGTTGGGAGTGTTATCAAAAAAGTACTGAAGGTAATCATTAGTACCCGCCCAAATAATATAAAGGGCATCGGGATCGGCGGACTTATTTACTGTTGTAAAGTCATTAATTTGTTGTTTTAATCCTGGTAAAAAACTTAGTCCTAAGTTATCCAATCCTGTAGTCGCACCACCAAAGGCAAAATTGGTGTTGGGATTGAAATTTAACCCTAACTTAGAAGCGAGATATTCCACCCAAACTGGGCCATTGGAAAAATTTCCATTGAAGTAAGTCGGACTTGGAGGAATAGCCCCATTTGTGGAATTAAATACATTACCTGTATCAGAGAAGCTGTCACCAAAGACATAAATCTCATCATAATTCTGTGCCGAAACTTTGAGTGGAAACATCAAAGATAACATAAAAAATGTTGTCGTCAGCAATTGTTTTTGCATAAGTAAATAGAGAATAGATAAAATATTCATTGCCTTAGAGGATGTTTGAAAAATCCTCTTCTCGGTAGCAAAACGTTCTAGGTCTCCTGAAATCCACACCAGTTGCTCATTTTGGAAACCAAAAAGACCGCACTAGCTCCTCTTAAAAAGAGGGACTTTGATTCTGCTTCCCCCCCTTTTTAAGGGGGGTTAGGGGGGATCAATAAGTGCAAAGATACAGCCAACCACTTTTCCAACAACCTCTTAGGTGTGAGTCCTTTTTTTCAGCAAAATATTATTTATATTAGGGATTAGCAAGAAATAAACTACTACTTATGAGGTGGACATTTAGTCTGCTCTTAACTTACGGGTGGGCGAGACGCCCACCCCACAAGAAAAGTTAAATGTTTTTGTGGAAATCCCTTATCTAGCAAAAAGTCAAACTACGGACTGGGGAACTTATCAGTATTATCTCAGATTTGTGGAGATTTTAAAAGTACTTAATACCACATTGCCTCAACCTATAACATTTGCAGAGGTCGTGTCTGCTGCACTTGCGCTACGGATTGCTTTATCTTCAGTGAGTGTGGCAAAGAAGCTATTACTTATTGATGAAAATGAAACTCTTTCGTGGTTTTTTAGTGACGGCCCTGAAGGGTTTGTGGTCGGGATGCTCAAAGCAATTTTTAGCATTTTAGCTAGAAGCAATTCATTAGACCTCTTGCAAAAGTTTTGCAAGAGGCTCCATGAACAGAGTGAGCGCAAAGCACACGCTACGCGAGCACAACCAAAGGAATGAAAATATCTCTTTCCCAGTCCCCAGTCCCTATTTTCGAGGCAGGTCTAATAACCTCGCTAGATTTATGCTTCTGTTGTGTGTGCTGAAATGAATATTGTTAGATTTCTATCCACCACCGCAACCACCGCAACCACCACCGCAACCACCGCCACAACTACTGCCACAACTACTGCCACAACTACTGCTACTGCCGCCACAACCGCTGCTACTACTAGTGCTACTAGAGACTGGAGTAAGTACCTTCTTCAAGTCAGCAAACATATCATTTGGTAAAACTGTCGTACCCAAAAGAGCAAATGCGACTATGAGTTTGGGATCTGTACTGCTAGTTGCTGTTAAGGATTGTGTTTGTGTGTGAAGTTCTTGGAGAATGCGATCGCCATAACGACTACGATGAGTAGAACTCAGCCAGAACCATAACGCAATAAAACCCACGAAGATACACATTATAGTTAGATAGCCAACAGGCTTATGGCGAGATATTCCTACACAAATCTTGGCAATGCCCAATCCTAACAAGCCAGCGATTAATATTGTTGGGTAAGTTTTAACATTGAAAGATTGTTTCTGGTTCACTAAAAGACCAAGTTCACGTAATCGCTCCCGAACATTATCTGTTGCTTGAATAGCCGCGCTGCGAATGTTAGCAATATTTCCATCCAATGCAATAGTATCTGCAACTGCTCGCTCTATGGGATTAGACAATTCTTCTACAGATTCCTTTAAAGCAAGCATTCGTTTTTCTGTGTCTACGATCGCGTATTGCTTCTGTACTAAACTAGCGATCGCAGTATCTACAACATGATTTTTACCTTTTGCAAGGTAGGCAGCTTCATAGGCATTAAGTTTAAGTTGTACAGGTTGTTCCACTGGATTGCCATCAGGTAGGTGCAGAAAATGTCGGATAAGCTTGGGAAAATCATAAAATTAATATTAATGCGTTAAAAAACAATGATTATGCCATTACTCGTTACTTGTTTGTAATTGTTAAAGAAAATGGTCAAGATGAAGAAAAAGCCGGAGATTTTTTTGCTAATTATCTGTTAAGTAATCAAGGACAAAATCTCATTGAAAAAGCTGGGTTTCTTCGGATTCACTGAATTTTGATCCTTTGATTTCTCTTTCTAAATTTTATATGCCTTGATTGTGAAAACTCTGGCTACTATCTTGCTATTTATCAGGGACTTTCAGTATTTTTTATTGTAACTACTTTGTCTGGATTTTTTGGAACTGCCGATCGCCCTGATTTACGTCCAGAGATATCCTGTAATAAACCCATGAGTGCGGGTACGACGGTGGGAGTCAAAATCGTGGAAAAAGCTAGACCACCAGTTAAGACGATGCCTAAGCCTTGATATAACTCTGAACCTTGACCTGGTAGCACTGCCAAGGGTAACATTCCCAGTACGCTAGTGCCGGCAGACATGAAAATCGCACGCAGGCGATCGTTTGTGGCATTGTATAGCGATGCATCATAATCTTCGCCTGCTTGCTGGAGCTGCAAGGCGCGATCGACCAGCAAAATGGCGTTATTCACAACCACGCCTGTGAGGATCACAAATCCCAAAGCGGTAATCATATCTAATGCCACATTCATTCCCGGAATTTGGTTGGCAATTACTAAACTCAATAGTGCGCCACTCATCCCCATTGGCACTGTTGCCATAATTACCACTGGATAGAGGAATGAGCGATATAAGGCTACGAGTAATAAGTAAGTAATCAAAATCGAAAATGCAAATGCAGCAGCTAATTGACCAACAGTTGTTGCTAACTGATCCGCTGAACCCGCGAGTTCCAGTCGATAGCCTGTTGGGAGATTGGCACGCAAAGGAGCCAGAATTTCTTTTTCAGTACGTTCTACCAGCGTTGACAGGGGAGCGTCAGGTGCAAGGGTGACTGTGAGAGTAATTGAACGGTCTAAATCAACGTGGTTAATGGCGTCGGCTCCCGTTGTTTCGACCACTTCGGCAACATCCCCCAGTTGCACTTGTCGTCCCCGCGCATACAGAGGTAATTGGCTCAGTTGTTCTGGGGTTTCCACAGCAGTATTTTGCAATTCCACTGAGACATCTAGTTCTTCTTTGCCATCAATGTAATCGGAAGCGATGCGACCACCCAATCCTGCTTCTACCATTGAACCAATTTCGGCTTCCGAAAGTCCGACTTCTGCAAGGCGTTCGCGGTTAGGAATTACTTGTAATTCGGCTGCACCCAAGACAAAATTCGATCGCACATTCTGAACCCCACCAAGCGATCGCAATTTACCAGTAATTTGCTTTTCTAAATCGCCAATTTGATTGAGGTCATCCCCGACAATATCCACTTCAAATTCTTTACCGGGATCGCGGAAGATAGAAATTCGCGTGGGAATGACAAAGCGGTATCCAGCAAAGTTGCTGCTTTGAGCGCGTAACCGATCTACCATCTGGGCGAGTCCGGTGGTGGTGGCAAATTCCGGTTTTAGAATAGTGGCAATCCCGCGCAATGCCCCAGGACGGTCAACGTACATGATACGGTCAACTTCCGGTTGCGATCGCAGAAATTTTTGCACGGGTTGAGATTGGCGAATTGCTTCGGGGATACTGGTTCCCGGCAAAGGTTCCGCCCGCAATACAACTAAATTGCGATTCCCTTCCGGTAAATAATCCGCAGGTGGTAAGAGAAAAATGCTAATTACGAGTAAAACAACGGGAATCGAGAGTACTATTAATCTGCGACCAACGCGTTTACGTCCCAGCGACCAACTGACAGTAGTGGCGAGAAAGTTTTCTAGTTTACCTTGGAAATGGCGAAAAACCACGGAGCTTTTAGCCACCATGCGCTCAAACCAATTGCCTCCCCGGTATTCACCGCCCTGCATCATTTGTGTGGCTTCTGATTCCTTGAGGAATAATCCCGATAGCATGGGTACTAAAGTTAACGCCGCAAATAGCGAAAATAGGGAAGAGGCAGAAAGAGCGATCGCCATATCGGTGTAGAGTTGTCCTGCTTCACCTGTCACCATAATTAGTGGTACAAATACCACCACGTTGGTTAAGGTAGAGCCAAGCATTGCGCCCCAGACTTCTTGGGTACCTTCAATAGCTGCCCGCAAGGCACTTTTACCTTGCTGCATGTGGGTGAAGACATTCTCAATCACGACGATGGCGTTATCTACGACCATACCCACTGCAAAGGCCAATCCCGCCAAACTGATGATGTTCAAAGTGCGTCCAAATGCAGACATGACAATAAACACCATAATCAGTGTAGTGGGAATTGTAATTGCCACCACTGCAACGGTACGCATGGAGCCAAGGAACAGAATCAAGACAATGGTGGCTAACAGCGCCCCACTAACTAAGTTGCCTTGGACAAAACTGATGGATTGATTGATATACTCACTTTCGTCGTAGTTGTAGACAAAGCGAATGCCTTGATTTTGCCTATCGAACTCAGTTTGCAAGGCGGCAATTTCCCCTCGGATGCCTTTAGCCACCTCTGGCACATTCGCCCCAATTTGCCGAATCACACCAATGGCTACCCCAGGTTTGCCGTTGAACACCAAGGCACTATCTTGGGGTTTGCGTCCCATTTGTGCTGTTGCCACATCCCGCAAGTAAACTGTACCGGATTGGTCGCGTCGCAGCACAAAGCCTGCGATTTCTGATAAATCCTGGGAACGGCTGACTGTGCGTACTCGATATTCTCTGCGTCCTAAAATTAATGGCCCGCCGCGAATATCGCGGTTGTTTTCCTGTAAAACTCTGACTACATCGCCGATTGTGAGATTGCGATCGCTTAATGCTTTGGGATCGACCTTCACCTCTACTTCTCGTTCTTGTCCACCCACCAATAAAAACTGTCCAGTTCCTTCCACTCGTCGCAAACGGGGAATCACCACTTCTTCGGCTAAATCTCGATAGCGGTTGGCATCCGGTTGAAATCCTTCTTTGGTATCAAAGGGAATCCACATCATCGGTGAAGTGTTACCGCCCACCAGTTCTACATTCGATTCTTGAGCTTCTGGGGGCAAACTTTCCACCTGTTGCAAGCGGTTGAGAACATCCACCACCCGTTCTTGAACATTGGCATCCTGAGCAAATTCCAGTGTAATGCTGCTACGTCCAGCACGAGAAGTACTACTGATTTCCTGGACACCCAGCACCTGTTCCATCTGTTCTTCAATGGGACGGGTAATTAGGTCTTCTACCTCCGTTGGCCCGGCTCCAGGATAGGTAGTCGTAATTGTAATTTCCGGGCGATCGCCTCCTGGTTGTAATTCTAGGGGTAACTTGAGTAACGAGAATACCCCAAACATTGCCAGCAAGCAAAATAGAACGAAAGTACCATGTCGCCAGCGAACGGCGGTTTCGATAAAATTCATACTAATTCGTAATTTAGAAAGTCATATTTAAACTGGGTTTGCAATCTTTGGAAGAAGAAAGGGTTAAAGGAGAAAGAGACAAGGAAAATTTATACCTCTGATTCTTTCTCTTTAACCGACTTCTGCAAGAAGTCTATGCAAGTCTGGGTACAACCGATGTCTTAAGTTGGATCGACTATCTTTACAGGCGCACCATCTTGCAATCCGTCACCGCCACGTAGGACGATGGGTTGGCCACTACGTAAGGTGGAATGATAAATTGCGACGTTTTTACCCATGTCAGCAACCATTTCCACTGGAATTTGTTTGGCTTTGCCATCCGCAACGGTGAAAACTAACCACTGATTTTGGCGTCTGGTTAGTGCATCTCTTGATACCACAAAACTAGGGCGGTTTGAGGGGAGGTTGAGATTACCTGCGATCGCCATTCCTGGTATTAATCCTGTTGGTGGTTTGTTAATTTGGACACGCACGCGCTGACGACGGGAGGCAGGATCGGCGGCAGGAACTACAGCAGTGATGGTGGCGCGTTGTTTCCATTGTGGTAAGGCACGGGCGGTGAGATCGATTGTCATGCCTGGGGTAACTGTACCACTGAGTTCTTCGGGTAACTCTAGGAAAATGTCGAAGCGATCGCCAGCTACTAAGGTGACAATTTCACTCGAATTTTGCACTAAATCGCCATTGCTGATATGACGAGTCTGCACTATCCCCGATTCCGATGCCAGAATTCGAGTGCGCTGTTGTGTTAATTCAGCTTGGGCTAAGGCTGCTCTAGCGGCTTCTACATTTGCGCGTTGGGCAGCAATTTCTTCTTGAATCGGCCCGGCTTTGGCTTCAGCAAGTTCAGCCTCGGCTTCTAAGCGTTCTCCTTGGATGTTATTTAATTGTGCTTGGGCTTCAACTAATAATCTTTGAGACAAAGCACCCTCTTTCACAAGATCGCTGGTGCGTTTGAGATTATCTTGTGCTTCCAGTTCCCGCGCCTTAGCAGATGTGACAGCTGCTTGACGTTGAGCAATGATTTCTTTGCGAGTACCGACTTCCAAACGTGCTAGATTGCTACGTTGTTGTGCCAATTGTGCCCGTGCTTGGCTAATTGCCAATTGCTGATCGGTATCGTCCAGAAAGGCGATGGCCATACCTGCTCGCACGCGATCGCCTGATTGCACGAAAATTCTCTCCACAATTCCACTGGTTTGAGCGCGGAGTATTGATTGCTGACTGGCTTCCACTTGTCCTAAAAGCTGAACAGTTCTTGTAGCCCGTCCATTTGCCAAAGCGATGGTTTCAATTGCCTTTGGGGGCGGCGCTTGCTGCTGTTGTGCAACCGAAGAACGTGGGGCCCCACCAGGAGCCAGCATCCGCCAGAGGATAATACCACCAGTCGCCAGAAATAGAATCAGCAATCTCCAGAACCAAGGTTTACCCGAACGATTATGTGCTAACTCAGAAGGTGCAGAACTATCTGATTGGGTTTCAATGGCTGAAACTTGAGCTTCAGAAGTATCATCCATATCGGCAGTGAGCTAAGGGATAAAGAGGGAATGGAGACTGGGGACTGGGGAAATTCTTCCCTAGTCATGTTCAATTTCGCCTAATTAAAGGTCAATTATTTTGGAGAAATGTAAAATTAGATTACCTTTTCTCCACATTATGGGAGAAATATGACAAGCAAATGTCAAACGAAATTGGGCATTTGCAGCTTTGAGTTCAGAGGTGGATGAATCCAGTTCAGAGGTGGATGAATCCAGTTCAGAGGTGG
>NZ_CAWUDO010000088.1:0-32994 GCF_963920935.1 Nostoc sp. CCY 9925
ACAAAGGTGCAGGTCGATGCAACAAAGGTGCAGGTCGATGCAACAAAGGTGCAAGGCGATGCATCAAAGGTGCAAGGCGATGCATCAAAGGTGCAAGGCGATGCATCAAAGGTGCAGGTCAAGAAACTTGTGTGTACACCGTAACCTTGCTTCTACTCACTTACTTTATACTCCTGCAAAGCCCCTAACTTCCGAATTCCCGGCCAAATTATTGCTGTAGCAATTACTACTAAAATTGTGCCAATTCCACCACCAACAACGGAAACCACCGGGCCAAATAAGGCAGCAGTCAAGCCTGATTCAAAGCCCCCTAATTCATTTGAAGCACTAATAAACACGCTATTGATAGCAGCAACCCGCCCACGTAAACTATCCGGGGTTCTGATTTGAACTAATGTATGGCGAATTACAACGCTGATACTATCTAGTGCGCCAGCGAGTATCAGCATCAATATAGATAGCCAAAACGAACGAGAAAGCCCAAAGATAATTGTGACAACGCCAAAGCCAACCACTGACCACAATAAAGCCGGGCCTGCTTTGCGTAATGGTGGTAGATACGCCAGGGTAATGGCCATAGTCAAAGCACCGATGGAATTGGCTGCTTGCAGGTATCCCAACTCCACTGGACCAACATGTAAAATATCTTTGGCAAAGATGGGCAGTAATGCAACCGCACCACCCAGCAATACAGCAAACATATCCAATGTAATTGCTGCTAAAATTAACTGATTTTCCCAGACAAATTTAGCACCAGCGGCAAGGGCTTTGATTGATATTGGTTCTGTAACGCGAATGCCTTTTTTCTCTGTAATCGCCAGGGTTAAAATGAAACACAGCAACGCGGCGATCGCTGCTGCTACATATACTCCTGTGGCGTTTCCCAACAGTGCAATCCCGAATCCTCCCAAGGCGGGGCCGATGACTGACGCTAACTGAAAGCTACTACTATTCCATGTAGCAGCGTTAGTAAAAGCACTTGTAGGTATCAACTGCCACATGAGCGCATCACTGGCAGGCTTGAGGAATGCCTTAGCAACACCCGTTAAAACCAAGCAGGCGTAAATCAGAAAAACTACGCCTTGAGTATAGGAAAGTACTGCTAAAGCCAGGGAACACAGAGCTAGCAACATGACTGAGAGTAACATGGTGAGTTTGCGATCGCGGCGATCGGCTACATGTCCAGCAATTAAGGTGAGAGCAATCATCGGTAAGACTTGCGCCAGCCCCACACCACCTAAAACCAGAGCCGAGCCAGTACGCTCATAAAGTTCCCAGCCAATGGCTACAGTTTGCATTTGCGACCCCGTGAACAGCAGTAGGCGTCCAATGGTAAATAGCCGATAGTCCCTAAATCTCAGGGCTGCAAAGGGGTCGTGCTGTGCAACAACAGAGCTATGGCGATTTGATTTCTGTTTGCTCGAAGACATTTTTTAGTAGAGTTAAGCCTTCTTCAATGTTGGAAATTTGTTCTTCTGTCAGGCCTGTGAGCAGGTCCGTAATGTGAGCGCGAGTTTGATCTTGGGATTGCTTGAGTTGGTATTTTCCTTCCTCAGTGAGATTGAGCAGCACTCGCCGCCGCTCTTGAGGATCGGCATTGCGTTCGACAAAGTTGCGTTGTACTAGGCGTTCTATGGTCGCTGATGCTGTGGCAGAGGTGACACCCAAATGCTCTGCCAGGTCAGATAGTGAAGCACCGGGATTGCGGTTGATGAATGCTAGCGATCGCAACTGAGGTATAGATAGAAAAGCGGCACTGTGGGCACGCATATCCGCTCGGATAAACCGCATCACTAATGGAACTGTTTCCATTACTCGGGCAGCACATTCTTCGGAAGTTGTACCTTGAGTTGGTTTATCCAAGGTCATGGGATTGTTATTCTCCTGATTACATCGCCACCCGTGGATAAAGTCGTCCACCAATGATGGCTAAGATTATTAATGTTAACAAGAGAATTGTACAATCGAGACCAAAGCCATAGATGCTAGTGCCGTTGAGCAACATAGTGCCGCGTAAGCCATCAACCTCATAAGTCAAAGGATTTAGATGGGAAATGAATTTTAACCAGTCGGGCATCAATGAAATGGGATAGATGGCATTGCTAGCAAAAAATAAGGGCATTGTTAATAACTGCCCAATACCCGTCATCCGTTCTCGCGTTTTCACTAAACAGCCAATGATTAATGAAAAAAGACAAAAGCAAGCTGCCGCCAGCATCACCAACAATAGCACTTGCAGAATCGCTAGGGGATGGAGATTGAGTTTAACACCTAATAAAAATGCTAAACCGTAAATCACCACGACTTGTGATAAGCACCGCACCCCACACGCCAGTGCTTTGCCCAAAACCATCGCCACACGAGGTGTCGGACTAGCTAAGAATTTATGCACAATCCCTAAATCCCGCTCCCAAATCAGGTTTATCCCACCAGTGAAAATTGCCACAAAGAGGACGCTCTGAGCCAGAATACCAGCAGTGATGAAATCTAAATAAGGTAAGTCGCCTGTGGGAATGGCGCGAGTTCGGGAGAAAACTTGGCCAAAAATCAGCAACCATAAGCTTGGTTGCACGGCTCGAACCATTAAATCAGTGGGGTCGTGGCGGAGTTTGCGTACTTCCAATTCTGCGATCGCTAGGGTTTTCGTAACTAGCTCACTAATTGCAGAGATCGAATTACGTCGGCGAGTAGGTTGTACCTTAACCCAACCGTTGAGCAGTACGTCTGGTTCTTGCTGTGTCACGGTAGTTGACTCCTGATGTTAACTGGTTGCCTGTGTAGTGAATAAAGACATCATCCAAAGTTGCGTTTGCTTTACCCAAGGAGGCTTTTAAGTCGTTCGGTGCGCCTGTAATCACGACTTGCCCTTGTTGCATAATTAGCACTCGATCGCACAGACTGTCTGCTTCTTCTAAAAAGTGGGTTGTTAAAAATATAGTTGTGCCGTAATCAGTACAGAGTTGTTGGACAAGTTGCCATACTTGCGTGCGGGCGATGGGGTCTAGTCCGACAGTCGGCTCATCCAAAAATAAAATTTGCGGTTGATGCAAAATCGATTGGGCAATTTCCAGCTTGCGGATCATGCCACCAGAATAGTTGCGTACCAACCGCTTGGCAGCATCTTGCAAACCCATGTACTCTAGAATTTCCCGGATGCGGCGATCGCGTCCTTTTGTTGGTATTTCATACAGCTTGGCAAAGATTAACAGATTTTCGTAACCCGTGAGGCTACCATCAGCAGACAAGGCCTGGGGTACATAGCCGATAGCGCGTCTGACAGCATCGGATTGACGAGCCACATCGTAGCCAGCTAAGATTGCTGTCCCTGCACTGATAGGCAGTAAAGTTGTCAACATTTTAATTACTGTACTTTTGCCTGCTCCATTCGGCCCCAGCAGCCCAAATACTTCGCCTCGTTCCACAGATATGCTCAGGTCATTAACAGCGGTTACCTTGCCAAAGCAGCGCGTCAGCCCTTGAGTTTCCAAAATCGGGGATTTTGGCTCGCTAGGAGGTTGCGATCGATTGATTTTTCCCGTAAGTATTGTCACAAGTTTCGATGCAGTTAATTAATTAGAGAAACTAACTATTAGTTTCTCAATATATTAGCATTAAGTCAATACTTCGCTGCTACGGAGTGGGGGGTGTGGGAAGACAACGGGACAAGGAGAATAATTCTTAATTCCTAACTCAGCACTCCCCAATCGCCAACCCTAAACCGTTGGTCGTTTACTTTCGAGAATTTCTGTTGCCTTCTGGGCCGAAAGTGGTCGGTAGAACAGAAAACCTTGTACATCCTCGCAGTTGATAGATCTCAAAAACTCCAATTCCTCTTCGTTTTCTACCCCTTCGGCTGTCAGCCTCAACCCCAAACTCCGCCCCAAGCTAACTATGGCCTTGATAATATGAGCCACTTTGGCATCGCGCGTCAAATCTTGGATAAAAGACTTATCGATTTTCAAATTGTGGAGTGGCAAAAGCTGTAGGCGCGAAAGTGAAGAATGACCAGTACCAAAATCATCAATGGAGAGGTAAACGCCCATTTGCTGTAAATCTTGTAATACGGTTCGGGTGAAGTCTAAATCTTCAATGGCTGTGCTTTCAGTAATTTCTAACTCTAAAAAGCGAGCTTCTAGCCCCGTTTGGTGTAAGATGTTCGCTATAGTCTCTACTAATTTGGGTTGACGAAACTGTTTAAGAGAGAGATTAACAGCCATCATCAGAGGTGGTAATCCTGAATCTTGCCAAGCTTTATTTTGTTTACAGGCTGTCCGCAGTACCCATTCGCCGATGGGGATAATTAATCCGCTTTGTTCGGCCAAGGGAATGAAAACACTGGGCGCGACCAATCCCATCTCTGGATGTTCCCAACGCAACAAAGCCTCCACGCCAGTAATTTCTCCTGTGGCAATTTTTACACGAGGTTGATAGTACAAAGAAAATTCTTTGCGTTCCAGGGCATAGCGCAGGCTTTTCTCTAAAGTCAAGAGTTCAGGATTTTTGGCGCTTAGGGAAGCGCTATAAAATTGGTAGTTATTTCGTCCTTGGTCTTTAGCGTGATACAAAGCGGTATCTGCGTGCTGGATTAGTGTTTCGGCGTCAGGACTGTTGTTATCTAACAAGGCAATACCAAGGCTGGCGCTGATGTAGAGTTCATGCCCTTGGAGATGAAACGCATCCTCTAAAGTTTGTAAGATTCTCTCGGTTACTTGGGTTACTTCTTCGATATTATTCACTCGTGGGAGTAAAATGGTAAACTCATCGCCTCCCCAACGGGCTACAGTGTCTCCCTTTCTGAGTGAGTCTTTTAATCTTTGGGCGACGTTTTGTAATAACTTGTCTCCCAGTGTGTGCCCAAGAGTGTCATTAATCACCTTGAAGCGATCCAAGTCGAGAAAGATCACAGCTAAACTTTCCCCGTTGCGAGTTGCGTTGGGCAGGGCTTTGCTTAGCATCTCGTCAAATAGTAGACGATTGGGTAACCCTGTGAGCACATCATGGAGGGCTTGATAGCGAATCTTTTCTTCTACTTGCTGACGTTGCCGCGCACCTATAATACTGGCAGCCATCGTCAACAGGGTGGATTCTTCGTGCCTTGACCAATGACGTTCATAGGTGCAGTCTGCTAAACCAAGGTAACCCCAAAACTCGTTCTCTAGCCTCAGAGGTACTAGAAGTAGAGATTGAACACTATCTCGAATCAAGAATTCTTGTTCGGCGAGGGGAAATGTTCGGGTGAGTCCGCTAATTGACTGCCCACTGGAAAGAAAATTATACCAACGGGTTAATCCAAAAGTTTCATAAGGCTGATTTTGCCAATATTGGTGGGTAGGTTCGATAAAAGAGTGTGTCCATTCAAACCGCAGGCTGACTGCTATTTTTCCTGTAGTAGGATGGGGATGATTTTGAAAAAGATAAGCACGATCGACCTTGGCAGCTTCGCCCAAAACAGCTAGAGCTTTCTCAATGCCTGTTTCGTAGTGCATTTCGCCCAGCAAATAATTTGCTGCTTCTGCAACTGCTTGTAGCAAGCGATCGCGTTGGCGTAGTTCAGCTGTGGCTTGTTTTTGCTCTGTAATATCCCTGGTAATAAATGTTCTAATTAAATCACTTTCAGGAAGATAGAGAACCGATTGTTCAAAAACTTCTATACCTACTTCCACCTCCCGCATAAATGAATTTTTTTCTAAATTATTAACTGCGCTCAACAGTCCTTTTAAGATTGGGTGTTGCATCCCAGTTTCCCTGAGTTTGGGAAACTTGAGAGTCGCGGCTGGATTGAGATAAGTTACATTTCCCTCTAAATCCATCTCAATAATTGGATTGGGAATCAGTTCGGGGAAGGATGCTAGGCGAGCAAGAGCAGCTTCACTAGCTGCTTCAAAGGTAGGATCGACAGCTACGGTTTGAAAAGGATTGGTAGGATCGGCGGCTTGCTCTGATAAAAAATCAGATAAATCTTCAATATCAATAGATTCAGAAAATGCTTGTTCAGAAAGATTGGAAATGGCATAATATTTAGCCTGAGCTTGGTTACTCCCAAAAGTAATCAGATCTCCATGCTTGAGGTTGTGAGAGTAGCAGCGATCGCCATTCACAAATAAGCCATTAGTACTTCCTTTTCCCTTATAGTTTCCATCAATAATCTGAAAGCCATATTGGTCAGTTTCTGGTACGGTCACTCGCAATAAAATTGCATGTTGCATTGATACTGACCGGGAAGCTAGGACAATAGTATTTGCGGAATGCCGTCCTAGAGAATAAGTAGCCTCTCTTAAGAGGACAGTTCGCCGCCCTTCTAGGTCTTGGATGACCAATAAATGGCGTATTTTCTCCCGCTCATTTCCTAGCATGATTCTTCCTCAAATTCTCATATTTTTAGGTCTTAGTCCGAAAAATACTTCTCCCATAAGCTGAGATTTTTCAACTCTGCTTTTGGGAAATTTACTCAATTAAATTTATCGTTATTTATAGCTGACAAAATTTGTACGATCAGCAAAACTGATACCAATTCAAAATTCACGCATTCAAAATTTAACCCTGAGCGGAGTCGTACCCCTACGGGGAAGCAAGCTACGCCTAGCGTCTCGCAGAGAAGGGTCAAAATTAAGAAAGCCAGACAGAACAAAGGTTTGGGAGTATGTATCTGTCGCATTCTTTTTTCAAATTGGTATGACTTTTCTCTTGAGAATTTAACTTCTGGAATGAGATTGCCAATTCTTTAACCAGTTTTTGCCGTAAAAGTTCTAGCTGTTTTTTCAACTCATGCATAATTTATCAACTTTCTTACTTGGCTTAGATAATCTAATCTTTCCTTTTTTAGGATACCCAAAATAAAATAAAACACAGAATTAAATACTTAGTATATTTGCGGATTTTTATTTTTAAGTAATGTTTAGATTCCGGAAAAACCACAGAGTATGGAAGAATATTTGATTGCTGCATAAGTCTGAAAAATTCAAAATATCAAAGTAAAAATTATAAATTAAATACTTACATATCTATGAATTTTAAGTTTTAACACATTGTTTATTGACGGCAGTAGTCTCAAACTGCCGTCACTATGGCTGCTCTTTCCACAAGGTATGCTCTAGATGCAAAACGACTTCTCAGAAAGTAACAAATCTTTATTTGATTTTCCAGAAATAAATTTAGGATGCTGCTACTAACTATCTTTTATTCATGAGTATTTTTTAACTTTTAAGTTTTGCCTTGTTTGGTAAATGATTTAAAAAGGATTATAGAGTAAGCTAAAATACAAACCGTTTTCTTGTAATGTTCGATCGCCCGATTCAACAGATACTAAAGGAATTCCCCAGTCAAGACGAACGGTGAAGCGTGAGCCTTGTGACCAACGCAACCCCAAACCAACAGCAGCAAGGGTATTAGGGTCGGGATTCTCTCTCCCCGAACTGTTCCAACCAACACCAAAATCAACAAAGGGGACAACCTGCAAGAGACTATCTATCTGCGATAAACGCAGAATCGGTATTTGAACTTCAGCAGAAACAAAAGTGCCATTATCTGTTAATAGGTAATCCTGACGATAGCCCCGAATGCTATCTTGTCCACCTAAGCCAAATTGCTCTATAGGCAAAAGTCTTCTGGATGCTAATTGTGTATTTAAACGAAGTAATAGTAAGGTTTCAGGAGCTAAAAGGCGTGCCCACTGTGCTTGTCCTTGCCAAGCAAAAAAACGGCTATCGGGAGGATTTTGGTTAACCGTGGCATCCAACACATCAATGCCCAAATTGAATTGAGAGCGTAGGGCGATGACTTCACGGCTGTTGCGAGAAGTCCATTCTTGAAAAAATCGTAATGCAGATACTCTAGTGCGTCCCTGTTCATCAGCTCCAGGTGAAATTTCAGATGCGGGCACCCCTTCTCTCTGTAAAAAGGACGAGATATCACTTTCCCGTCGAGAAGCTGTTAACCCAACGGCCAATTCTTGTGTAGGAGTTTGAACTATTGGCTGGCGAAACGTCAATTCGTAATAGCGAGAATCCGATTGGATATCTAAGACCTCAAAAGGAGGTTCAATGACATTGCTCGATGTGATGCCATAGTTAAAGGCAAGGGTTCCGTTGCGGGGATTGAGCGGTAAGGTGTAGCTGGCGTCAAAGGAGTTGCTACCATCGGTATTAGTGTAAGCGATACCCAGACTATCTCCCAATCCCAATAAGTTAGCTTCGTTCAATTGTAATCGGCGTCGGAAACTACCAACACTAGGCGATCGCCCATTATCCAGAGCTATTTGGCTACTAAAGGTTTTTGCCTCGTTAATTTTGACTTCTAACAAACTCTCACCAGTGCGCGACCCCGCCGAGAGTTCAGCAGAGAGGTTTTCAATCAAAGGATTAAGTTGCAAAAGCTGTAATGCTTCCAATAAACGCTGCCGATTCAGAGGAGGTGATGTAGCTATTGCTAGTCGGCTGCGGATATAGTTGGGGTTCAACCGCCGAGTACCAGTTATTTGAATGTCTTCTAATTTACCTTCAACAACCTGAATTTTTACGACACCAGATTGGATTGTCTGAGGTGGGATATAGGCACCAGAGGTAATGTAGCCATTTTTGACGTATAGCTCAGTAATTTTGGAGCGTGCCTGATAGACTTGGGTGAGCGAAATCGGTCGTTTGGTAAACTCAGCAGTAGCCTGAGCTAACTCTTGAGGACTGAAAACTGTGCTGCCAATAACTTCAAATCGTTCAACGATAATAGTTTGAGGAGACTTATTAGGAACTGGTTCCTCAGGTGTGAGAGTTGGGGTAGAGGACGGAAATAGTTTTGCTGGTGGGGGAAGTGGCTGTGGCAGTTCCGGTGAGGGAAGTGGGGAAGGCGCAGGTGGTTGGACATCCTGTGGCGGTGGGATTTGTTGCGAGAAGATCGAATTGCCATTTGGTATTTTTGTCGTATGAGCAGCCTGAGCTTTTAGAGGTGTGCAAGGTAGGCTGCACAGAGATACAAACACACTCAGTGGTAATAACCAATAAATTGCAATATTAGGGACTTCCAAATAAAAAAATATCCAATTATTTCTTCTGGGGTAGGCATCTTGCCCACCCATGATTACAGGCAGGCGAGACGCCCACCCCACACGATTGTATAATTTATTTCTTGTAAATACTTTAAAAGGATATTTATCAATCATCGCACTGGACTATTTTTGAGCGGGAATGATGGAATTATACGGGGACTGTCATAGATGTGAATCTTACTTCATCTTTTGGCACTAAAGTTAATATTTTCAGTAAATCTCAATCAAAGTGTTATGGGAGGGAACAGGCAATAGGCAATAGGCAATAGGCAATAGGGAACAGGCAATAAAATTGAAAGTCTGTTGATGTGGCGGTTTTACGAGCGGTTGATGTTGTAAACTATGCTTCAACTGCTATGATTGCAAACTTATAATTATGGGGTTGCATAATTGCGGGATAATTTTGGAATTTGCACCAATAATCATCTTTGCGTCCCCACGTCTTGATGTGAGTGTCAATCATCCGATGATTGAGGAACATTGAAAATATTCATTTTTGAGTAGCTAGGATATTTTGTACAAAGCGATCGCGTCCTGCTGTTTTTGCTTGATACAGTGCGCGGTCTGCTATGGCAATCATTTCTTCTAAGTCAGAATTTGGTTGAGGAATTTCTGTGGTAAACCCGGCACTCATGGTTACATAAGGACTAACTTGGGAATTCTGATGAGGAATTGCTAATTTCCGGACAGCATCGCAAATTTTTTCGGCAACATAAGTTGCCCCTTCTGTGTCTGTATTAGGTAAAATTACAGCAAATTCTTCCCCACCATAACGAGCAACTAAATCTCCAGGACGTTTGACAATATCTTTGATGGTTTGAGCAATTTTGGTGAGACAGCGATCGCCTGCTCGATGACCATAAGTATCGTTGTATGATTTGAAAAAATCAACATCGCAAAGAATCAGTGAAAGTGGGTGTTGTTCCCGTTTCATCCGCTGCCACTCTTGGTAAAAATATTCCTCAAACCCCCGGCGGTTTGCTACTTCAGTTAATCCATCGATAGTAACTAATCGCTGCAATTCCAGATTCACAGCTTCGAGTTTTTGTTGTAACTGAGATTGTTGAATTAAGCGTTTTACCCTTTGTCGTAAAACTGGCCAGTGAATCGGTTTGGTAATATAGTCCATTGCCCCGACTTCAAATGCATGGTCAACTGACTCTTCATCATCAAGCCCTGTAATCATTAATACTGGAGTATGCTTACTACAATCAAGAATTTGTAACTGAGTGCAACACTCAAACCCATCCATATCGGGCATTATCGCATCGAGGAGTACTATATCTGGGTGAACTTGCTTATACATAGTTAAAGCTTCTATACCATTTTGAGCTTCCACTATTTGATACGCTTCCCGCTCCAAGAAAGTGCGTAAAATCATCCGGATAAATGGTTCATCATCAACAATTAAAACTAATGATTGGCTTTCTTGGCGACTGGCTTTCATTGTCCTTCCTTAGCAAGTTCTTTTTGTAAAGCAGTTTTAACTTGTTCATATTCTTGGTGTAGTTGTGATATCGCCTCTAGGCTGCTTTGAAATTTGTTGCTCCGTCCTTGTGCTTCTAATTGCTTGCAAAGTTGCGCCAGAGTCATCGCTCCCACAGAAGCGCTGCTGGATTTGAGTTGGTGTGCTGTCTTCCATAGAGTCTGGGCATCCTCAGTGGCAAGGGCTATGCTGATATTTTGTACCAGTCGCGGAGTTTCTGTCAGATAACACTCAATCAGTTCCGCAAATGCCGCATTATCTCCTCTGAGCATATTTCGCAAGGATTTGAGAGTTTTGACATCAATTTTGACACTATTAATAAATGTCTGGTTTTGTTTTTCCTGGAGCATATTGCCCGGAGATTGCAATTCCCCGGACATTAATCGATGTTGTTTAATTCTTTGCGGTGGGCATTTGCTGAGTGCTTGGGCTAACTCTTCTAACTGAACAGGTTTACTGATGTAGTCATTCATGCCAGCAGCTAGACAAGTTTCGCGATCGCCCCGCATGGCATTGGCTGTAATCGCAATGATGTAGGGACGAAAACCAACTTCCCATTGCTGACAAATTCTCCGAGTTGCCTCTAACCCATCCATTTCGGGCATGTGGACATCCATCAAAACTACGTCATAGGGCTGTTTTTCCAACGCTTTCAAGACTTCTAGCCCATTAGTTACTACATCTGCTTGATAGCTCATTTTCTGTAGCATCAGTAGAGCAACTTTCTGGTTGACCACTGTATCTTCTGCTAAAAGAATTCGTAGTGGCGATCGATATGCCAAATGCGGATCGACCAAGGGAGAATGGGAATGAGAAATACTGGCTGGAATCGGCTGATTACCCAAAACACGAGTCACAACATCATAGAGTTGAGACTGTTTAATTGGTTTGCTTAAAGAAGCAGCAAACTGCACATCCCCAAAATCGAGGGAAGTTTCTAATTTACCCAAAGGGGTCAGCCTTACCAAAGGCAGATTTTCACAGCCAGATTGCTTACGGATTTGACGAGCCAGGGTTAGACCATCCATTTCTGGCATTTGCATATCTAAAATGGCAATGTCAAACTGCGTTCCCTGAGCCAGTTGGGCTAAAGCTTCTTTACCAGATTTGGCAGCATAAGTTTCCATCTGCCAAGACTCTGCTTGCAAGCTCACAATTGTGCGGTTGGTGAGATTATCATCCACAATCAACAACCGCTTTCCAGCCAGCTGTACCAACAAAGTGCTAAGTTCAGCTTGTCCGGCCACAGCAGCCACTTGGGCTTTGATGGTGAAGTAGAATGTTGAACCTTGGCAAGAGCAAGAGGATGATAATTTTTGACTTTTCCATGTGGAGCCGGGATTACCACCAACAAACCCCTGACTTTCTACCCACAGGGTGCCGCCCATCATCTGACTGAGCCGTTTGCTGATTACCAGTCCCAGTCCTGTACCGCCATATCGGCGAGTCATGGAGACATCAGCCTGAGTAAAGGGTTGAAATAAACGTTCTATTTTTTCTGGTGCGATGCCAATACCTGTATCTTTGATGGCAAATTGAATTTGGACTGGGGGCTGGGGATTGGAGATCGGGGATTGGGTACTAGGGACTGGGGACTGGGAAGAAGTTTTTTTAGTTAAATCCCCAGTCCCCAATCCAACAGAAAGTACCACTTCTCCGTTTTCAGTAAACTTGATGGCATTGTTGAGCAGGTTCATCAAGACTTGGCGCAGACGAGTTAAATCACCGATGATGTGGGTGGGAACTTGCGGCTCGATGATGTAAGCTAATTCGATATCTTTTTGGGCAGCTTTCGGGGCTAAAAGGTAGATTGCCTGTTCTACACAAGCTCTTAAATCAAAAGGTTGTTCTTCTAATTCCAGTTTGCCCGACTCAATTTTAGAGAAATCTAGAATGTCGTTAATGATGGTGAGTAAAGCATCTCCACTGCTGCGAACTGTTTCCACAAAGTCTTGCTGCTGTAGCGTCAACTCAGTATCCAGCAACAGACCCGTCATGGCAATAACAGCATTCATGGGAGTACGAATTTCGTGACTCATCATCGCCAAAAACTCGCTTTTTGCCAGATTCGCGGATTCTGCCTGACGTTTTGCTCGCTCCAAGGCAAAGTTTTTCAAAGTGAGTTCTTCACGTTGGCGGGTTTCTTGTTCCAGTAAGTGAGCTTGTGCTAAAGCAATACCTAACTGAGCTGCCACTGCTTCTAGTAATTCAATTTCGTCTTGTGCCCACTGGCGAAAATGGCTACATTGGTGCAAAATTATAGCACCATTTGGTTCTCCTTGGTAAGAAGTGCGGACACAAAGCATGGATTTCAGCCCGATTTCTCGGCAGGTAAGCTCAGCGGCTTGCAGTAAAGGATCGACGTAGACATTTGGGGAGGCGATCGCACTTTCTTCTGCCATCATCTGCTCAGCATGAGGATTGTTAGTTATCAAAACTTCCAAGTTGAATATTGAGCAGTAACCAGGAAGAATATTATACTCTGCAACTAAGGGAATTCGCGGTATGAGGTCACGAATGTAAGAATGAATTAGACAGCGATCGACTCGAAATGCTTTTCCAATTTGAGTAGCAGCCGTCTCAAAGATTTTGCTTGTGTCCAGACTTTGACGAATTTCTTGAGTAATTTGTTCGAGTAGTAGGGTGCGATGTAATTGCCGTTGGAGTGCTTCTTTTGCTTTTTTGTTTTCGGTAATGTCGTGATTGACGCCAATAGTAGCAACAGTTTGCCCTTGGTCATCCTGTAAAGCTGCTACGGTTGTTTCGCAAATTCCCTCACTACCATCTTTGCGAATAAAATTTATTTCTCCTGACCAGCGTCCTTGCTGATTAACTGTTTGCAGAACTTTGGTGCTTAATGTTGCGGCTACTTCGGGTTTATGTAAAATACTTGGAGTTTTACCCAACACTTCGGTTTTAGTGTAGCCAAACATGCTTTCAGCAGCAGGATTCCAGTCAATGATACTTCCTGTTAAATCCGTAATAATTACGCCATCATGGATGTTTTCAAAGGTGAGGGCTTGGTGACGCAGATGGGCTTCGGCAAGTTTGCGATCGCTAATATCTGTTTGAATGCCAATGAAGTGACTTAACTTGCCATTTTCATCATGAATAGGAGAAATACTCAATTCATTCCAGAACAACATCCCATCTTTGCGATAGTTGCGGAGAATCACTTTGCAACTTTTTCCGGCTTTAATAGATGACCGCAGCTCATGGAGTGCCGGTTGTTCGGTATCTATGCCTTGCAAAAATCGACAGTTCTGCCCAATCACATCAGTAGTACTGTAACCTGTTATCCGCTCAAAGGCTGGGTTGACATAAATAACTGGATTATATGCAAGTCTGGCATCAGCAATAATAATTCCATTATTGGTGGCTGCAAGTGCCCTCTCCCTCAGTCTCAAGGTTTCTTCAACCAGTTTCAAATCAGTAATGTCAAACATAAACCCCCTCAGCTTCGTAGGGGTTCCGGCTTCGTGAACTACGGTAACAACGTCTCGCAGCCAAATAATTCGCCCGTCGGCTGCTAACATCCGGTATTCCAATTCGTGATTCTCGCACCTAGCAGTTGCTTGTTGACAAAAACGAACAGATTTCTCTCGGTCATGTGGATGTAGATGATTGACCCAAAAATTTTCCTCGTACCACTCGGCGATCGGATAATTTAGTAAGTCTACCGCTTGCGGCCCGACGTAGATAAATCGCCAAGTTTTCAGGTCTACTTCCCAAGGAATGACTTTGACAGTTTCCAACAGCTGCCGCAGACGATTTTCACTTTCGCGGAGGGCAATTTCTACTTGTTTTTGTTCAAAAATCCTGTGCGCTAACTCCTGATTTATTGCTGTTATCTGCTGGTTACTTGCTTTCGTGCTCAGGGCGAAATACATTGATAATGTTAAGGTGCTGGTAACCAATAACCCAGCAACACATAACCCGGCAATCATTCTAAATTGTGTTAATAACTCCGCAATTGGCAATGATAGTTTTTGCCACAGTAAGATTACGCAAATTGAGAATAAAATCCCTAGCGAAAGTGCTAACAATTCTCGTTTGCGGCAAAATTTTACAGCTTTGAAGCAATCACATCGGTGCTGTTTGACCACTTATTAACTCTCCAGCACTTTCAGGACTTTGTGCTAACTTTCACTTTTAAGTAATCTAAAATATCAATGGCAAGGGGGCAATTACGGAAATTTTTTGAAGTAAAATATTTGTATTTTTAGGAACAATTTCACTACAAGATGACAAGGAGATGGAGCAAGGCAAAAAAGTGAGATCATCGTCAAACGAGCTTTCTTGAGCAAGCGAAGCAGTGGGAGCAGGGAGAAAGAGCAAATATTAGTAATTTTTACTACTGTAATAGCCTGTAATTCACTTAGGAACTTCCAGAGAATAAATTATTATCATGTCCGTTTAAAGACTTATTATTTAGGCTGACGGGGGGACACGGAGAGAAGTGTTCCGACAGCGGTGGTTTTAAAAAATGGAGTAATTAAAGAAAAATGGGTAGGAAATATATCTCAACAATTTGTGACACAAATTGCATCAGGAAGTAGGTCGATACCAAAAAGTTCTGGGCTAGTTTTAACTGCTCAGGATAGATAACTAAAAATTAGCTAAAGTAAGCATTCCTAATAGATAAGTATTAAAAGGCATAAGTATCAAGAAAAGTTTAATTGATGGGGTGAAGCTATGCCAGTAGACCGAAAAGTTCTGTGATCGCTCTGTGATTGATACTTATACATCAGATTGTTGTCTAAAAAACTTAGTGGTTCATCGCATTAATTCTGCTGGGTTGGGTTGAGGAACCTAGCAAGATACCGCAAGGTAACCCAACACACAAAAGCTTTGTTGTTGTTGGGTTTCACTCGGTTAAACCCAAGCTATAATACCAATTCAAAATTCACAAAATTAAGAAAGCCAGACAGAACAAAGGTTTGGGAGTATATATCTGTCGCATTCTTTTTTCAAATTCGTATAACTACAATTATTTTTCTCTCTTCAGAGTTACAAAATAGGGATAATAACGCTCTTGGACAAGATGCGCTCTCCATTGACTTAAAATTTTATTATGCTATTTACAGCATAGTATCAAGTTTTTGTATGCTTAGTTAATTGCTATTGTATTTTTAGTGAAAATTTGAAATAGTAATGAACATCTGAGCTAAGCACAAAGCTCATTGATTGTCTTAATTTACAAAGGAGAATATGTCTCATGCTAAAGCGTAGTATCAAACTAGCTGTTTTTTGCCTTGCATTACTTATTTTCACTGTGAGTTTAGCCATTTCTACGCCAGCGTATGCGGGTACAATTACCCTATACGAAGGCAATGGAGGACAACAAGATACACTAGATAGTTATTCTGATAGGCCTGATTTTGCAGGTAGAGTTTCGCCAAATGATGAAGCTCGTTCATTAAAACTCAGTGAGGTTGCACCATTCACAATCATTACAGTTTATGACAGCCCAGATGCTGCCGCAGACGATGATTACACTACAATTAAAGTAAAACAAAAAACTCCTAAGGATTTGGTCGTGGGTACCTTTGAAAATTCTTTTGAAAATGAATATATCAAGGTAGATCATTCCCATGACAATGGGCTTGATGGAAAGGTTTCATCCATTAAGATTCAGGGTTTTGATTTTTAATAGTTCGTAGATTTAGACCATTATTGCTATGGCGCTAATGGTCTAAATCTGGTTCTATCGCTCCCTTGATGCTTAGAAAAGCAAATGAATCAGATTTAATAAATAAATTTTACTAAGATCTGAAAAATTACAAATTACGCTCAGCTGCGGTTTGATATAAAGATTGAATTGTTAGTCCATCACTGGGGTATTCGACTACAGCAAAATTACATGTTACCTGAAAGCGATCGCCATCAAAGGCTGTAAATATTTGCTGCCGTAAAGTAGTTAAAATTGTACTCAAACGATGGTTAATTTCTATTTTTGTTAACCCAGAAATTCCCACTACAAAATCTCCATTACCCCAATAACCTAATACTTCATCACTACAAAATTCTGATTGAAATAAACGACTCCATCTTTGTAATACTTGGTTACCAGCCTCATGACCATACTTAATATTAATTTGCCTTAAATCATTTACACTCAAAATTGCCAAACAAACAGATTGTTGATTTTCCTCAGCTTGAGTAATTAGGTGTTCCAAATTGCGGCGAGACTGAAACTGATTTGCTATTCCAGTTAAAGAATCTTTTGTAGAAAGAGACTGAAGTAAACGGCTGCGTTCTAGGCGATGGGTAATACGTGCTAACAATTCTGCCCCAACCACAGGTTTAATCACATAATCATCTCCTCCTACAGCAAACACTTGCTGTACAATTTTGATTTCTCGATGAGCAGTGAGAAACACAATCGGTAATTCTTGCCATTGGGGATCGGTACGAACTGCTTGACAAAGTTCAATACCACTGATTTGGGGCATATCTACATCTAAAATCAACAAATCCGGTGTACTAGATTGCAGTACCTCCCAAAAACGTAACGGATTGTCCAATCCTGTCATCCGCATACCCCAAGGTTCTAACATTGGGCGCAGTGCTGCTAAAATCAGGGGATCGTCATCTACAGCCAATACATTGATCCGCAAAGAACGAGTACGTTGTAATAGTTGAGACGAAACATTCCACACCTGAGCAGCTGTTAAAGGTTGAGCTAGAAAACCCCGCGCCCCGCACTGAGCAAAAGTTACGCGTTCTACTAACTCATCATTATCAGCCAACACTAGCACGGGTACGGGTGGGGTGCGCGTTGCTAATTCTGACAGCAGTGCTAAACTTTCTTCGCCCCGCCCTACCCCATCTACATTTATTACCACTAAATCTGGGGATGTGGTTTGCAAAAAGTTTTTTGCATCCTCTAAGTTTGTTATTTGCTGCCAACACATTCCCATGCATTCAACGAGTTGTTGCAACTGAGAACCTAGTTGTAAATTGGGGTCAATTAATATTAATTGGCTACAAATTTCTTGGGCGATCGCGGTAGTTTGATTATCTACCTTTTGCCCCATTTGATTAATTAATTTACCCAAATCTGCAATCAGCGACAGCAATTGCCGCTTGTCACCTAAAGACAAATCGCCATCTTTGCCTAAAATCTGTTCAATTTCCCGCGCTATTTGAGTACCGTTGTCTTGTTCAAACATCCCCAAGACACCAGCTAGTTTGTGCGCCTCTCGTTCTGAGGATTTGCGTAACTCCTGAGTCAGGGTGTTGTGAGAAAGTGCTACTGCTAATTCTTCCAGTACTGCCAGCCGCTGCACCATCAACCCTTCATATTGTTTCCACAAGCCACCCATCGCTTGCTGAAACTGCTCCTCAAGTTGAGGACTTGCAACTTGCGCTTTTTCTTTCCCCCCCTGCTTCCCCTGCTCTCTTCGAGGATTCAGCCGATATCCTAAACCATAAACGTTTTCAATCCAATCTACTGCTCCGGCTGCTTTTAACTTTTGTCGTAAGTATTTGATGTGTGATTTTACAGTCTCTTCCTGGGGTGGATCGTCAAAAGTCCACAAATGCTCAATGATATCACCGCGACTAAAAACACGCGAGGGATTCCTTAAAAATAGCTCCAGCAAACTATATTCTTTGGCGGTTAATTCTAATAGTTTGTTGTTATAGGTAACTTCGCAACTACTGGGATCTAATCGTAGTGCGTCTACTTCTAGTATCGGGGTAATGGGGCGATCGCTGCGACGTAAAAGCGCCCGTATCCTTGCTTGCAGTTCTCCCAAATCCAAAGGTTTGATTAGATAATCGTCCGCACCTGCATCAAGTCCCTGAATCCGCTCTCTAGTACCATCTTTGGCCGTCATCAACAGAATCGGAGTAAAACACCCACCAGAACGTAATCGCTGACACAATGTAATCCCGTCCACTTTCGGCAATCCTACATCTATCAGCAGCAGATCGTAGTTAGCATTTTGGGTGTATTCCCAACCCATTTGCCCATCCTGTGCCACATCTACAACATAGTGTTGTTTAGTCAAAGACTTCAACAAGACACTTGCTAAAACTTCTTCATCTTCGATTAGCAAGATTCTCATCGCACCCATCCAATATATAAGTTGCTACCTTCCCCAAAAAAATAGTAGACTAAATACCTAATTTTCTACAAGAAAAAAATATAACGAATTACGTCTAATTAGGCATGGATTACAAAGACGCGATAAATTGCCGTCTCTACAAAGGATTGGTAATTGTAGAGACGGCGATTTATCGCGTCTCTTGCCTCAACAGAAAAGTACTGTGGGACATTAGTAAGTGTCAAATCACGCCAATGTCAATTCGATACGAGCAACTCCGGCACGCTCATGACGAGCTAGCAATTTAACTGTGCTACCTTGGGCAGCACGTACCAACCATTCCACCTTGGTGCGATCGCTGGTGCGATCGCTTTGTCGTCTACCAGGTGCTGAAGACTTGTAGGCACGTCCTTCTAATTGACCTAACTCTTCATGGGGCTTACCTATTACCAATGTTGCATCAGCAGGCAATTCAATTTCACAGATACAACCTCGTACCAATTTTTTATCTAAAGCTTTTTGGGTGATGTACGTAGGTAACCAGCCTGTATTATGTATAACTAGTCGTACCCGATAAGTATCATTACCCAAGCTGTGAACGCTGGCTTCATAAATTTCTAAACGGGGGGAAATCAGCAAATGCCACACTAGCCACTCAGGGAACAGGGCTATTTCCTTTTCTAGAAATTCTGGAGGTGGATTTGTCCAAGCGTACATTGTATCCCAACCGCCCAACTCAATCTGACCGAGTTGGGGGTGGTCGAAAGGATACCAATCTATGTAGCCTTTACCTGCAAGTTTTTCATCGTTCCAGCGCAGCAGTTTTAGGTCATCTTCTACAGGGTGTTCTTGCCGCCAATCGATGTATTTGTAATCAGTAATTCCGGCTTGGCGCTGGGGACTCCAAACCTCTACTGTCCAAGCAAATAAACCTTGATATTCATAAGCCCAGTCGTCAAATGTACCTGTAATTACGTCTTTAGGGTCATAACGAAATTCATGAAAAGCAGAAATGGCTGGGTATTGGGTGAGTTCAGTACCTTTTTCGCCAATGCGTTGGTAGGTGCGGAGGTCATTAACCGGGAATTCATCATCGCCCAGGTGGGTGTAAGGACGGATGAGGACACCACTGAAGGTATGAAAAGCGATCGCCCCCGTAATATTCCCATGTGTGGTGATAAACTGGACGAGCGATCGCACCTCTGTTTCCGATGTTGGATAAGAACCAGCCCCCGGTTGCTCAAATTCTTGCCGCCACAAAGATGGAAAATTTCGGTTTAAGTCTAATCCTTCTTTAGTGGGCTGAATCTGAATCTGAACTCCGTCATAATTCTCTATTAGTCCTTCTGGTAGTAAACGATAATACTGACCACCTGTTTCTGTTGGTTCACGCCGTATCAACAAGCGTGGTTCGCTGGGGCAAACTTTCCAAGCGCCATTAGCATCAGGAATTCGCATTAGCAAAATCCGACCATCGCCATCAATGTCTGACATCACTAACCCGTCATTGGGTTCCTCATCATGGGGATAGGGACGGGTGCTGGAGCGAATAAATTTTGGCTTGTCAGCTAACGCCAACTCAGCACCATCAGGGTTAACACGGGGACAAATGTAGAAAGTGCGGGTGTCCAAACAACGGGTAATTTCTGGGTGAGTACCGTAGGCTGTAACTAACGTTTGCAAAAAATATAAGCAAACACTCGACGGTGCCAGTTCAGTGGCGTGGATGTTGCCATCAACCCAGAGGGCAGGTTTTTCTACATCTAAACCAGTGGCGAAGTTAGTAACTGTTAATAGCCAGATGTCACGTTGTTCGTAACTCTTGCCGATGCTTTCGATGCGTACTAATTGCGGAAATTCCTCAGCATAACCGTGGAGAATGTCTGTTAGGTCTTGGTAACGGTAGTATTTATCAAATCGAACATCTGGCATAACTAAACCTCACTATGCACCCGTCGATCATAAATCTACAATATCACTTGCCCAAGAGTGACTAAAAAGGTGCGATCGTTGAAAGTGCTGAGTGCTTTGAGGCAGAGGAAGCTGAGGAGGAAGAATTTGGTAGTGGTCTTCACTCTCAAAATTGGATAATTTAATTTATGCAATTTCCTAAGCGAATTTATTAAATAAATATTAAAAATATATATAATCTGGAAATTTATGCCTGAAACTTATTAATAACAGGTCTAACAATTAAATCTAATTTAGCACTCTAAGCTTGCAAGTGCTAACTTCTAACTAAAACTTCATAACAAAGAATTCAGCAATCATTCGCCAGAGTTATCCAATTGAATCCTGTGCGAATACTGAATTAATAAGCCAGTTTAAGTCCCTCGCTGATTGCATTCTGAGTTCTGAACTCTCTTTTAATACCTACGATATAGGCAGAAATTACACTTTTTCTAGATGGCTGAGGTATTTATCAGACATTATTTTAGGAATAACAATTTTTACTGTAGTAATTAGAAACTGGGAGGATGGGTATGAAATACACTTTTGATATTGTAGGAGTATCTCCACTTTTACAGTTTTTTAATCACGAACAACACATTTGGCAACAATCATCCCGCCAAGGCGTAGAATATTTGGGAATGCATACTTGTACGCTCGATACATTTCTCAAATCTGTAGAATCAGTTCCGCCACAGCGAGGTTGGAATATGGATCGTGTTGTAGATACAGTTATTAAGTTTTGGTTGAATAACTCAGACAGTATTCGTTATTGGAAAATATCTTTAAGTAATGCTGGTAAAGATAATTTATTAGTCACAAGGTTGGCGGATATAACTGCTTTACAAGCTGAATTTGAATCGCTACTAGATAAATAGGTATAAGACTAGTATTTGATTGCGTGAAAAAAGTTAGTACACGTTGACCTATCTGTTTTACTATTGCCTATTGCCTGTCTATCGCTCTTCACGCACCACATAAGTGATTTCTCCAAATCAAATCGGATTGCTATATAGCAGTTATTAATTATTCTGAAACAACAAGAACCCCGACTGTTTATAAGTCGGGGTTCTTAACTTTGGCATTTATTCGATAATTTCACTATTGATACAGATTTTATTTACGTGTATCGATTTGAATTACCCATTAATACTCGTTTTTCCTTTTAGCTTGGTATTGTTTTATTTTGGAAACTGTTGTAAATTCAGGTTTGGAACGTCATAAATACTTGGAATTTAAAATTTAGTTTGTCTCAAATATTGCTCTCAGTGTTGACAATTCATAAATAATCGAATAACAAGGTGGCAGCAGCTTAAAAAAAAAAGCGTTAGTGCATTCCTACCTAGAAACTAATTAACGCCCTTCATGAAACTTCATACGGAAAAGATAATTATGCCAGAAAATACTGAATACAAAGTTTCCAAGTCAGGCAATCAGGGTATTGCCTACAAAGAGCGCCTAAATTCTTGGGCCATAGCTCGTTTGCTTCCTGATGCCCAACGGGAAATTGTTGCTCGTTTCCGTAGTCGTTCTGACGCAGATGGTTATATAC
Source organism: Nostoc sp. CCY 9925 (assembly GCF_963920935.1). Classification (NCBI taxonomy): domain Bacteria; kingdom Bacillati; phylum Cyanobacteriota; class Cyanophyceae; order Nostocales; family Nostocaceae; genus Nostoc; species Nostoc sp. CCY 9925. The sequence continues at coordinate 22,080 of NZ_CAWUDO010000088.1, forward strand.
AGCACCTACGCCAGGAGATTCCAAACGCTTCTTTCATGGTTGTTTTTGATTGTCAACGCGAAGAAGTTGTGATTTAAATTAGCTATTGTTTTTTAACTTTTGGATGGAGAAAAACTCCATCCGATAAAATTCTTTTTTGCCTTTCTCCGTATGTTCTCTAGTTTGAAAATAGAGAGTGGGGATATGGATCGAGAGATTTTCCATAGCCTTACCACGCAGATCGCCGCGTTTTTTTATGTAGGTCAAAGGGTTTAAGACCCCTCTGTTACAAAGTTCTGATCTAAGGAAGCCTTAGCTCAACGCCACTTGCTTTCCGACGCAAGGCGACAGGGACGCAGTGGCTCGACTTTGCGCTACGTCTATACTTAGTCCCAGTTTCAGTCGGGGTTGAAATCCTCCGGAGTTGCTCCTCTTGGGGAGACCCCAAGACCGCACTCCTCTTTGTCTGAAAATCTCTTTAATGCGTGAATTTTGAATTTTGAATTGTTAACTCCCCGTGTTTTCTTGCCGTTCTTTGAGCTTCAGCATAATTTCTGCGTGCATTTCGCGGGTAATCGGGTAAAAATACGTTAAAACTAAACCCAATATTAAAGCGATCGCTGGGATGGGTCCAATAAAATTGCGAATTACATCTAAGACAGTATTTGGTTGAATTGGTATCAGGGTATCTGGTGTGGGTTTAATATATCCAGCTGCACCTAATTTTTCTAAAACTAGATAAACTGCAAATCCTAAACAGATTTTCTGGAGAAACACCATAAAACTGTAAAAAATGCCCTCTCGCCGCTGTCCAGTTTTGAGTTCATCCAATTCAATTACATCAGGTAGCATTGACCAGGGAACAAGATAAGCGGTGGAGACACCGAAACCTGCCATCATTGCAAAAATGTACATAAGGATGATTTGACCAGGTTGCAAGAAAAAAAGTCCAACTTGGGCAATAATCCAGATACTCATCCCCATGTAGTACACAGCTTGTTTGCCAAAACGCTTACTGATGGCACTCCAAACAAACAGCATAGACATAGCGGTTCCTTGTACCGTCAACAGCACCAGGCTAACGTGCCATTGTGGTAGCCGCATCCAACTAGTTACAAAGTAAGGAATAATACCAGCTGACAATTGAAAACTCAACCAAGAACAAAGGTAGATGCCTACTACAAACAAGAAAGGGCGATTAGTAAAAACAATTTTGAGTTGTTGCCATAAGGGAATAGAGACTTGTTGCTCAGTTTGTGGGTGTAACTTTGCTACGGCTTGAGCGCGTTTTTTTGTTCCCCAAACACACCAATATAAAGGCAAAACAGACACAGCTGCACAGATGCCCCCCAAAACTACATATTGTAGTTGTCTGTTGTTGGGAATTAATATTGAGATAACTAAAAAAAGAAGTATGGCGAAAATGCTACCGCCAATAGAAAAGAAAAAGCGGAAGCTCGTTAGACTAGTGCGTTCGTCGTAGTCTTGAGTTAGTTCTGCGGTGAGCGCCGTATATGGTAAATTGACGATTGTATAGAAAGCATTAAATAAAATAGAAACAGCAGTGTAATACCAAAACAATCCCCACTGATTCACGCTTTCTTGAGTGCTGAATTGCGGAACAATCCACTGCAAAAAGAAGAAAATTCCAAAGGGAATTGATCCCCAAATCATCCAAGGATACCGCCTTCCTTGACTACTTTGAGTGCGATCGCTCAATACCCCAACCATCGGATCGTTGACTGCATCCCAGACTTTACCTACCAGCTGGGTTCGTCCGGCTAAGTTGGGATCTAAACCAGCGACATCTGTGAGGAAAGGTGACAGATAAGTAATCCCAATCATCGCCGCGATCGCTGTTCCCAAATCTCCAGCACCGAAAGCAATTTTAGTACTCAGGTTTAGTTTTTCATTTTTAGGTATTTCTTGGGCATCACCATCAGCGGCAGAATCGTTCATAAAACTTTGCACTCATACTAAAATAAGGAATTTGTTTTCAATACTAGCTATCAATCTTATCCATCACTTCCCTAAGACCTATGCCAGATCTTTATGTTTCTTGGTCAGATTATCACCAAAAAATTGAACAACTGGCCATTCACATTTATCAATCCGGTTGGCAATTTAACCAAATTATTTGTCTTGCCAGAGGAGGACTACGGGTTGGAGATATTCTTTCGCGCATATACGATCAACCCCTGGCAATCTTAGCAACCTCATCTTACAGTGGCCCTGGCAAGCAAGAAAGAAGTAATTTAATTTTCTCGCGCCACTTGACGATGACCAATGAAAAGTTAGGTTCCCACATTCTTTTAGTTGATGACTTAGTAGACTCTGGAATTACACTCCAGCAAACTATTCCTTGGCTGAAACAAAATACAGATTTCGCCATTAAAGAAATTCGCACAGCCGTACTGTGGTATAAAGGCTGTTCAGTTATAGCACCTGATTACTACGTTGATTACCTACCCGATAACCCCTGGATTCACCAACCCTTTGAACACTACGAGAATATGAACATCGGAGAACTTGCGGCTAAGGTCAGTCAAGCCTGTTGGTAAATACTTAGGATATAAAAATTAACACATAATTTTTATTACATTTGGCAAAAGTAACTCAAGTGTGTTATGAATGTCCAGATGCATATTAACCAGTTTCTAGCTGTTTTCCACTTTTGCCAAACTACATATTGCAACCCGTCAACAGTGAGTATTCTCAAAATCAAAACAACCACAGCCAAATCGGTAGAGTAACGAGCAATAATATAGACCCGGCAGCTAAGGCAGTTACAGTTAAATCGCGATCGAGATTGAATGTCTCAGCAATTACTAGTGTGCCAAAAGCTGGAGGCATGGCTATTTGCAGCACGATCGCTTTTGCTGTGGAACCCGTTAATCCAAATAGGGGTAAGATACTGCCCAAGATTAAGGGAACTAGTAGCATTTTGATTCCTACACTCATGCTTGCTTGCGGTAAGCTGCGCCAAGATTTAATCAGTGCTAGTCGCATTCCAATTAGCACCAAAGATAAAGTTAGGATACTCCAAGCCAATTTATCTAGCCACAACTCTACCGATGTGGGAATTATTACCTGTCGAAATAGCAAGCCAAATCCAAAACTCCACAGACTAGGATTAATTAAGACAGCTCTAAAAGTTTGCCAATGATTCTGGGCATTACTGCCAAAATGTGCTGCTAGTAATACGCCTAACCCATAAGTTGCTGGGAACGAACCCAACAAATCGTAAAATAACGCCCAAGCAAAGTATTCCTTACCTACCATTGCTAAGCTGATGGGAAAACCCAGCAAGCCTGTGTTACCCATCATTGCCGATAGAAGTAAGCTACCTTGAGTTGGTGCTTGGGGAACAGAATTTCTAAAATAGGTTTGCGCTTTAATGCCTACCCAAGCTAAAAAAGCACCGAGTAGAATGGCTAGGTAAGCGATCGCAGGTGCAATCCAAATCTGCGCCGACAAGCTGGATTGACGCAAAAAAGATACTATGCTTATGGGTACTCCCACCCAATACAGAAACTGTCCTAAATGGGTAGGAACTGTTACAGGTAGTTTGCGTCCCAAAATAAAACCTACCAGTATCAATCCTCCCAGCTTGACGTATAGTTCTAAAAGGTTTGTCAAAATTGCACCTAAGAACCACCAATGTAAAATGCTACCTGCTACGTATACCTTTTGTCCAGTGCAAAATCTGTTATGGCTATCCCACAAAACAGGAGTTTTCCCTTGAAGAAAGCTGGGTTTTCTAAAAAACTGCAAAATTCATCACACGACCCTGATGATATTCCAGTGGCTATACGCGATACTCCTGTTGCAACACCTAAGGTGTGGTTGCAGCCCCGAATTTTGCTGATTGGGGGAGTAGCAGGATTTTTCCTGCTGGCTTTAATTAGCGGTTTTTTGTTTTTCCTCACTACGCCGAGAAAAACTGCCAATTCTGAACCTTCACCAGCTAGTTCTGCTCCTCCAACTCCCACAGTATCTAATAATTCCAACAATACACTATTGGGGCATCTGGCATATTCACAAGCCCCTGAATCAGAACTAGTAACCATTTCCGGAAATAGGGGCATGAGAATGCGAAAATCTGCTGCCCAAAAATTTCAGGAGATGGTAGCAACAGCGCGGAGCGCAAATGTAATTTTGGTGCCAATTTCTGCGTTTCGCTCGGTTAAAGACCAAGAGCAATTGTTTTTTGGTCTTAGTGCCCAGCGAAATCAAACACCAGCAGTACGAGCTGCCCTCAGCGCTCCTCCCGGTCATAGCGAACATCACACAGGTTATGCTGTAGATATTGGAGACGGTGCAGCACCAGCAACTAATCTCGAAACTAACTTTGAAAAGACCAAAGCTTATCAGTGGCTACAAACAAATGCGGCGCGTTTTGGCTTTGAAATGTCCTTTGCCAAAAATAATGTTCAAGGTGTGAGTTATGAACCTTGGCACTGGCGTTTCGTAGGCGATCGCGATAGTTTAGAAACATTCTACAAAGCCCGAAATTTGAAACCCGCTCAGGTGGCTAAATAAAAGTTTATCTACGCTCAAAGCCGAATGAGCGTTTTTTTATCCTCCATTTTCCGATTTACTTTTATTCTGGACTTTAGACTAGAACCCTCTTGTGCCCCATCCTCATACCATTTCTTTGTGAGGCTGCGCCAAATTTTTTAACTTCTTATTTGTTTCTTTCTTTGCGCCCTACCCTGCGGGAAGCCGCTCCGCGTCTATGCGTCCTTTGCGGTTCGTTTCTCATATATGGCGCATTTTCACACAGAATTGGTATTAGTTTCATCGGCTCTTTACCGGATTTTCACTTTCTGGTTTTTGATATTTACCTGGATACTTTCGATAAAAATATTCTTCCATGATTTGTAAAATCATTGGCGCGGCAACGCTACCACCACCACCACCGGAATGTTCAGCAAATGCGACAATCACGATTTCTGGCCGCTCTGCGGGAGCATAAGCACCAAACCAAGCGTGATTTTGTTTAACATGATTCTTCCATGCTTCGGCGGTACCACTCTTACCAGCTACTGGAGGAACTGTTGGTTTGTTCAAAGCTTTACCCGTGCCTTCAGCTACTACTTTCCGCAGTCCTTGACGCAGGACACTTAAGGTTGTGGGCTTCATATTTAAAGACTCTCGCCAGCTTTTTGCTTCTTCATTATCTTTAAGCAAATGCGGCTGGACTCGGTAACCACCGTTAGCAGGCACGGAAAACATAATGGCGACTTGCAAAGGTGTTGTTTGTAAAGCACCTTGACCAATTGACATATTGATGCTGTCACCTACAGTCCAAGGCATCTTCCATGCTTTCTGTTTCCATGCTTCATCTGGCACTAAACCTGGTGTTTCTTCGTTTGCAAATTCAAAGCCAGTTTTTTTACCAAATCCATATTTGTGAGTCCATTCAATTAAAGTCGGGCCGCCAACTCCGCGACCAATTTGATAAAAGAATGTATCACTACTCCACTGTAATGCTCCGACAAAACCCAATGGGCCGAATCCTGCATGGTTCCATTCACCAAAACGCGTACCACCAATGTTTAAGGAACCGTAGGTTTGTAGGACTGTGCTAGGAGAAAATTTTCCCGATTCTAGACCAGCAGTGGTGGTAACTATTTTGAACGTACTAGCAGGTGGAAAGGCGCTGAGGGCACGATTTACCAAGGGATGTTCTAGACCTTGAACACTTTCCCAATCTTTTTGGGTGAGTTTTTGCTTCGAGAAAATATTGGGGTCAAAGGTAGGGTGAGATACCATTGCTAAAACCGCACCATTCCTGGGATCTAGCGCCACGATCGCTCCATTGCGATCGCCTAAAGCTTTTTCTGCCATCTTTTGCATCTCTAAATCTATGGTCAAGTGCAAATCATTACCAGCTTTGGCTTGTTTCTCACCTAAAACACGCAGCGGCCGACCAGCACCATCGACTTCTACCTGTTGACCTCCCCATTCACCCCGAAGCATTTTCTCATAGGCCTTTTCAACTCCCATTTGACCGATGACATCACCCAATCTATAGCCTTGCTGCTTCTTTTCTTTTAACTGTTCGGGGGTTAGTTCACGTGTATAGCCTAATACATGCGCTATTTGTTTGCCGTGGGGGTAGTAGCGAACCGCTTCCGTAGAAATTTCTACGTCTTTGAGTTCGCTTTCATACTCTTTTAATGCCGTAATTTGTGCTTCGTTCAAGTCACGAGCAATCCGAATCAGTGAAGAAGAGTTAGCACCAGCCTCTTCTAGTTTCTTTTCCATCTCTTCTTGGGGAACTTCAAGAACTTGAGATAGCCGCCGAGCCACAACTGGCCACGAGGGTTTAGTATGTGCCATCGGCCACAAATATACAGAGCGAGGATAGCGAGTACTAGCTAAAAGTTTGCCGTTGCGGTCAAAAATATTACCTCGTTCCGGTTGTTTGGGAATCATACGAATCCGATTTGCTTCTGCTCGTTTGCGATGATTCCCTCCTTCAACAATTTGCAAATATGCTAAACGAGCGCTGATTCCCGTCACCATCAACAGAGTAAATACGATGAAAAATATCGGCTGGACACCGCGTCCGACTGTACGTGTATTTTTTTTGCCACCAAATGGAGATGGTTTTAATAAGGTCATAAGACAAAGAGTATTTGAAGATTAAGATTATCTGTAAATATTTAGGATAGCCAGTACTGCGTGCTAAAGAATTAGGCGGGTATATTTATGAACATATTGTTTTTGGCGGATACAATAAACCAAAGTGTCAAGGTAAAGACGCGATTAATCGCGTCTTTACTAGTCTGCCCAATAGAGTAGATAAATTGACCAAATCAGGTAAAATCACGGCATTCTACTAAGGATTATGGCTCAAACTGTGATGCAGAATCAGAGGGGGATCGCAGCTTTTCACCCACTTGACGTTGAACTGCGTAATGTGTTCAAGTTTTTTAATCAAGAACCAGCAGTACACGGAATAGACTTGGAAGTTAAACAGGGGGAATTTTTTAGTATTTTAGGCCCCTCCGGTTGTGGAAAAACAACAACACTGCGCTTAATTGCTGGCTTTGAAATGGCTGACACTGGTAAGGTGTTGATTCAGGGCCAATCTATGACTAATGTGCCCCCTTACCGCCGACCAGTCAATACTGTATTTCAAAGTTACGCTTTATTTAACCATTTGAATGTGTGGGATAACATCGCTTTCGGACTGCGGTTAAAAAAATTACGTAAAGCAGTAATTGAAAGTAGAGTCCAAGAAGCTTTAAAACTAGTAAAAATGGAAAGTTTGCGATCGCGCTTTCCCAATCAACTTTCTGGAGGTCAACAGCAACGCGTTGCTTTGGCTAGAGCTTTAGTCAACCGTCCCGCCGTCGTCTTATTAGATGAACCTTTAGGCGCGTTAGATTTAAAACTGCGTAAGGAAATGCAACTGGAGTTATCAAATTTACACAAAGACTTGGGTTTGACATTTGTGATGGTGACACACGACCAAGAAGAAGCACTTTCCTTGAGCGATCGCATTGCTGTGATGAATCAAGGCAAAATAGAGCAAATTGGTACTCCCAGTCAAATTTACGAACGTCCCCAAACATCTTTTGTTGCTGATTTTATTGGCGATACTAATTTATTTAGTGGTGAAATCCTAGCGGTCAACTCTTCTGATGTGCAAATTTTGACAAAAACAGGACTCTCAATTATCATCGCCCGTGCTGAAGATACACCAACTCAATTATCACAACCAGTGGCTGTAAGTGTACGCCCAGAAAAAATACAGCTTTCACTTTATCCACCCAATTTACCAACAAACTGTTTTGAAGGTCGGCTAGTTAATGTTATGTATTTGGGCACACACGTTAATTACATTGTGGAATTAACAAATGGTGTCAAAATTAATGTATTACAACCTAATACTTTTGGTAATTTACCAGATCGTGATACACCAATTTATGCTTGGTGGGCAGAAACCGATTGTTTAGCAATATTAAGTAATTAGTTGTTCTTTGTTCCTAAGAGGACGACAAAAAAAGCTAAGATACAGATTCTGATAAATTTCATAACCTTTAAATTTCTTTGATAATATTTTTGGTAATTCCGATTTAATTTGATTAATTCGGTCACTAATTCTATGCAAGCTTGCTTCGTACTGAATTCTTCTCGATAAAAAACTAACAAACACATCTTTCCAAAAATCTGAAAACTATACCAGGTAAGAAATATAAATGATCCGACCGCGCAAGGTCTTTGCTCAGCATTGGCTTAAAAGTGAAAAAGCACTCGACGCAATTATTAAAGCAGCACAGTGTACAGAGAGCGATGGCATCCTGGAAATCGGCCCAGGCACAGGTATTCTCACTCGTCGTTTACTACCTTTAGTACAATCTTTACTTGCAGTTGAAATAGACCGCGACTTATGCGAACTATTGGCAAAGCAACTAGGTAAGAGAGAAAATTTTCTACTCCTGCAAGGAGATTTTCTTACCCTAGATCTACCATCCCAATTAGTAGCATTTCCTAATTTCCAAAAGCAAAATAAAGTAGTAGCCAATATCCCCTACAATATTACAGGTCCAATTATCGAGAAACTACTCGGTACGATCGCTAACCCCAACCCCGAACCATTTGAATCGATAGTCCTGCTGGTACAAAAAGAAGTAGCAGAAAGATTGTACGCTCAACCAGGGTCAAAAGCCTTTGGGGCGTTGAGCTTGCGGGTACAATATTTAGCTGAGTGTGAGTTAATTTGCACAGTCCCAGCCGCTGCATTCCATCCACCGCCAAAAGTCGATTCAGCAGTTGTACGATTGCGTCCCAGAAAAATAGAGATACCAGCAGTTGACCCAAAGCGGTTCGAGAATTTGGTCAAGTTGGGATTTGCTGCTAAGCGCAAAATGTTACGAAATAATTTGCAATCAGCTGTAGAACGCGATCGCCTAACCCAATTACTGGAACAATTAAAAATAAATCCCCAAGCTAGAGCCGAAGACCTCAGCGTTCAGCAATGGGTAACTCTGGCAAATGAATTGGGAATTAAAAGTGAGGAGTGAGAAGTTAATAGGAAACTACCAAATCGTCACCTAGATTTAAAACTCAAACAAAATTCACGCACTCCCAACTCTTGTACAGACGCGATTAATCGCATCTCTACTCCTAACTCTTGTACAGACGCGATTAATCGCGTCTCTACTCCTAACTCCTAACTCCTAACTTTCAAAATGCATTCCTATAGCTTAATTGCCCCTGCTAAAATCAATTTGTATTTGGAAATCATTGGCGATCGCCCTGATGGCTATCACGAGTTAGCAATGATACTCCAAAGTATTGCCCTTGCAGACCGGATTGATGTCGTATCTACAAGCAATAACATCATTCGTGTCCACTGCAACCACCCACAAGTACCGACAGATAAGAGTAATTTAGCATACAAAGCAGCAGAACTCATGACGAGGCAATTTCCTGAAGCCTTTGCTAAATATGGGGGTGTAGAGATTAGCATCAATAAGCAAATTCCCGTAGCTGCTGGGTTAGCTGGGGGTTCGACAAATGCCGCAGCTGTGTTAGAGGGGATAGATTTACTGTGGAAATTGGGACTAACTCAGACAGAATTAGAGGAACTGGGAGCTACACTCGGTTCAGATGTGCCATTTTGTGTGTCAGGTGGAACAGCGATCGCCACAGGTAGAGGAGAGCAACTTTCTCCATTACCAAGTTTGGATAACATATATATACTATTGGCAAAATATCGCAGCTTAGAAGTTTCCACCGCTTGGGCTTACAAAACCTATCGCCAGGAATTTGCTAATTCTTATATGAGGGATACTAACGATTTAGTAGCACGCGCTAGTGCAGTCCACTCAGGAGAAATAGTAAAAGCGATCTTTGAGCGAGACGCAGGAAAGATTGCCCAAAAATTGCACAATGATTTAGAGCGTGTAGTATTACCAGCCTATCCCCAAGTATTGCAACTCCGAGAACTCTTAGCAAATCAACAAGGCGTTTTAGGAACAATGATGTCTGGTTCTGGACCGACAGTATTTGCCCTTTTTGAGTCTGAACAGCAAGCAGAACAAGTTAAGCTGCATGTCAGAGAAGCAATTTCGGATGAAGATTTAGAATTGTTCGTGACTCGGACAATTACACATGGTATTCAGGTAGTATCTTCAGTTTAAAAAATGGTGAGTAGAAAATGGGGGAGATACAGAAATGAGGAGATTGGGAAGTGTCGGTAGTGTGGGGAAAGAAGGGGGAAAGATTTTTTTCCATCTTCCCACACCTCCCACATCCCCAATGTCCAATACCCTATACCCTCTACCCAATACCCAATCCAAAATCGTTCGAGTGAGCGTAGCCAAAATCTAAAATCTAAAATTGTATGACTGACCAAAATCTAACCCCAAAAACAGATGCTCAAGTAGAGATGACAGGGAGTCCGTTACGCTCCATAATTGGGTCTGTAATTTCTGGAGGAATGGCATTTGCACTGTATTCTCTAATGATTGCGATCGCCACAAGTTTTGCTAGCAAACCTGTCCATTCAATTAATCCATTGGTAATAAAAATTACCTCTGCTGTTCGCACCTTGGTTGTTGGTGTAGTTGCTTTAGGAAGTGGCATATTTGGTATAGTAGCAATTGGCTTGTTAGCTTTGACAGTGCAATTATTAGTCCAGCAATTGAAGAAACCAAAAAGTAGCGAAAACTAATAATTTGCTTTTTGTCAATAACCTAAAGAGGCAACTTTTTCCAAGGAACCACGATTTTTGATTAATTGTAGCTTCATACTTTTAGAAGACTCAAGAAGTTGTTGTTGTTTTCTCCAAGTTTTTGGAGAAAGACCGTGGTGTTGACGAAACTGGCGAGAAAAATGACATGTATTTTGATAGCCTACTTTAATACTGGAGTTTAGACTAAGCTATGCAAAATGACCCAGCAGGGCTGAGTTA
>NZ_CAWUDO010000089.1:0-32890 GCF_963920935.1 Nostoc sp. CCY 9925
ACTAATGACTAATGACTAATGACTAATGACTAATGACTAATGACTAATGACTAATAACTTAAAAACTCAGATTGCACTTTGGAGTGCAGCATTCCTTACAGGTTTAGTTGGAGTAGTAAATTTATTATCAGCAGTAACACCTAACCTGTACGGGCGAAATCACTGGTTAAAGGAATTTTTACCATTTGAAATTCGTGCAACTGGTCATATTTTTGCCGCACTAACTGGGTTTGTTTTACTGACACTTGCTACTAATTTATTACGTAGAAAAAAAATAGCCTGGTTACTGACTATTGGTCTGCTAGTAATTTCCATCTTCAGCCACTTGCTGAAAGGATTGGACTATGAAGAAAGTCTACTCTCTGGAGTTTTGCTAGTGCAATTAATTCTGATGCGCCATATTTTTACAGCGCAATCAGACCGTCCTTCCATTGCACAGGGAGTCCGAGTTTTGATTGGTGCTTTATTGTTTACCTTGGCATATGGAACTATTGGATTTTATGTACTAGACGGCAAGTTTTCGGAGAATTTTAATTGGCGTGAAGCTGTAGTTCAAACTTTGGCAATGTTCTTCACTGAGGATAATTGGGGACTGCAACCAAAGAGTCGATTTGGAGAATTTTTTGCGAATTCAATCTATATTATTGCAGCAGTTACTATTACATACGCGGTGGTCATGCTGTTACAACCGGTGTTTTGGCGTAACTTAGCAACTGCAAATGAAAGACAAAAAGCTAAAGAAATTGTCGAAGAATATGGATGTTCTTCTTTAGCAGCTTTGACATTATTAAATGATAAAAGTTATTATTTCAGTCCCTCTGGTAAAAGTTTAATCGCTTATGTTCCCAAAGGACGAGGTGCGATCGCCTTAGGAGATCCCATAGGGCCGATTGAAGACCGCAAAGAGACAATTATTGCTTTCCAACAGTTTTGTCAACGCAATGATTGGTATCCTGCTTTTTATCAAACTTTACCTGATGACATTGAAATTTACAAATCGTTAGGATTTCATGTACTCAAAATTGGAGAAGAAGCGATCGTTGACTTGAAAAGTTTTACATTACAAGGTAAAGCCGGTAAAAACTTTAGACCATCAATCAATCGTTTAACAAAACTAGGATACCGAATTAACTTTTACCAACCACCAATTGACAATGATTTATTGCACTTACTCAAACCTGTGAGTGATGAATGGCTAAGGATGGTGCAAGGTTCGGAAAAACACTTTTCTTTAGGTTGGTTTGACGAAGCATATCTGCGAGAGTGCGAGATTGCTGTGGTGCATAGTCCGGAAGGCCAGATTAGCGCCTTTGCGAATATTATCCCAGAGTATCAAGTTAATGAAGCAACTATCGATCTGATGCGGCATCGCCCGTCTATAGAACATGGCATAATGGACTTTTTGTTTATTTCCATGCTCCAGCATTTTAAAGAATATGGTTACGATAGCTTCAATTTTGGGCTTTCTGCTTTGGCTGGAGTTGGAGATAATCCAGAATCACGCCGTTTAGAGAAAGTATTGCATTATCTTTATGAACATTTAAATCACTTCTACAACTTTCAGGGATTACACAGCTACAAAGAGAAGTTCCGCCCTCGTTGGGAACCCCGTTATATAGTTTACCCTAGTTTAGCTGCCTTACCAGATGTAGTTGTAGCATTGATTCGTGCTGATTCAGGCGATCGCCTTTTTGATTATTTCAAACCCGGAGCCTAATCTACCTTTCATCCCATCCTTAAAAGCAATGGATTTTCCCGACGCCTTTTGATCAAAAAATTAAGAGACGATTTCACCTATGGAAATCGTCCCTCGCAACTTTATAAAAATCAAATATTAGTTATCTGCTGACTCGTGCAGGTTCAACCCACTCATCCCAAGAACTATCGTAGCCATCATAAGTAATTTTATAAAGATTATTGCTAACATCTAAAATTCGCCCTTGATACCATTCATTCTTCCATAGAATTCTCACAACATCACCAACTTCAAATGATGCCCGAAAACGTGAAGTTCCAACCCACTCATCCCAAGAGCTATCATAACCGTCGTAAGTAACATAACACTGATTATCATCAATATCTAATACTGTTACTGGATACCATGTCCCTTTCCAAAGAACCTCTGCTTTTTGTCCCACAGAACAAGGTGAAGCCGCAAAAGCACTGGGGATTAATGTTCCTATCCAAGTTGCCATGAAAATACCAGCAAACAATAGTTTATTTTTCATTATTTTGTCTCTACTCAATTAATAAAACCTAACTTTGATGATTTGTTTAAATCTCATCAAATTTGTAACTTACTATCACTATTGTTGTTGAATTCAATTGGCGATCGCCTCAGCAAAATTTATGAATTTATGCCGCAGTTTGTGAAGATATTGCTGAACGCTACCGTATTTCAAATTAACAGCAGTTGTCGGTTTTACTTAATTGATATGACTCATAGACATCACGACTTGACATTTTTATAGTACTTATGTACTATAAAGGTATGAATATCGGGTGGGTATGTAACCTGAAAATGCCCAAAGTTTGAACCGAACGTGTTTCGTGGCTAGTTCGTGAATGTAATTGCGATCGCACAATATTTGTACGTTATCTGCCAATTTTAATATATATTTGGCATCGATTTATTGTGTGCTTAAAGTTGAATTTTTTACAGCTTAAATAACATATTTCAGTGTAGCTTTCATGGAAGGTGGCAAAATGAAAAATAATCAATTTTCTCTAGTAGAACTAATTCAAATTTTTGCAGAATATCGCAACAATATTATTGTCAGCATCAAGCATCTGCAAGAAGATTATCAAAGAACAAGTGTCAAGCGTGTTAGAGGTGTGAGAGACGAAAAAGGAGAACTAATCCAACCTTGGTTGCGAACAGAAAATATAGATAATGCTGAGTATGTTGGTATGGGCGAATTTCACTTTAATCGCAATACCGCTACTATTAATATGCTAATCAAACGTAAAGTCAAACTTGCCAAATTAGCAGACCAAACTCCCACTTTTGAGGTAGCAGGTTTGCTAGTCAATGACCTCAATAGTTTTAACAACTATACTATTGTTAGTGACGGCAAAATCAACGTCAAATCCTTGCAAGTCAAAATTAGTAGCAAAAAAGCTTTTGAGTTGCTTAAAGGAAAAGGCGTGTTGGATGCCAAATATTTTGACTTTCGTACTGAATATACCATCCAGCTAGATAGCTTGCCGCTTGTAACTGCTGATAGCCATTACAGCAGTATTGATGGACTATTCAATCAAATTGCAGAAATTAAAGTACTTACTAGTATTATTTCTGCTCACTTGAAAAAGGAGTCAGATATATTTGTAGCAGAACAGTTAGATGAGTTTAAAAAACACTATCTATCTAAGAATATTTACATCAATTTTCCGACAACTAATGAATATACAGACATTCATCAAGCTTTAGCTAATGGGACTTTGGAATCAAGATTGAGTTATAAAATTGATATCGGTAGCCAAGATATTCTTAACTTGAGCAAGTTGCATTCGGCTAACAAATTTCTGAATAGAATGTATCGTCTTTATGATAAAGATACTGGAGAAATTATCACCAAGGCGAGTTTTGAGATGGCATTTAATCAGAATCTCGCTGTTAGACATCGGCTATTGTCGTCACGCACTAAGATTACAAAAGTTGACGAATTGATGAAACCGATTTTTGATGATTTTCTTGGTCTTGAGCAAAATGGCTTAGTTGCAGGTATTCTCAGAAAAGTTGGTGCTGAGAGTTTGGCACAGTTGTTGCAAGATAAACAAGCTGGCAAGCAAATCAATAAAGAAGAAATGGTTGCAGCATTAACAGCGGCAAATAGCAAGCTAGAGCAATATATAGAAAAAATCTACCAAGACAAGATTTCTCCTTTGGTATTTTACATCGGGTCTACTGGAGTATTGCCAGAACAAATGTCGGCAAAAGCTATGACTGCTCAAGAAGCTGCTGCCAAATATCCAAATTTGCAATTTTCTAAAAACGAGCAACAAGGTACTTTTTTTGCAGTTGGTGATAGTATGATCGGCATCTATACAAAAACTGAATATTACAGTAAAAACGTAGCAATTCTAAATCATTTGTAAACAACAAAATCCCCGACTTATCAAAAAAGTCGGGGTTCTCTGGCTTTCAACTATTGGGCTAAAAACTTAATGACTCTACCCCAATTGCTGAGCGGATAACTAAATCAGCAATGCTACTAAGCCCTATCCCAAATTCCGGAATTATAAATAGAAGCATCATTGCAAATAGCCCGAATTGGGTATTTTCTAATGGCTTTAACTTAGGGAAAATTTCACTGAAGACATGAAAGCCATCAAGTGGTGGAATTGGCAAGAGATTAAACAGAAATAAAATCAAATTGATTCGAGCTGCTAGGTAAATAAATTCCACACTGAATAGTCCTGAAAGACTTAAGTTCCCGAGAAGTTTAAGCACTACGATAAATAGAATGCCTAAAGCCAGATTTGATAATGGCCCAGCTGCCGATACCAAAATATTGCCCAGCTTGGGAGAGCGAAATTTAGAGGGGTTGACAGGCATTTGTCCCCAAGCTATACCCATGAGACAGAGAAAGATAATCGATTCCTTGCCCATGTGAACTACAGGATTGAGGGTGAGATGACCGGTTTTTTGGGGAGTGTTATCTCCCTGACTCATTGCAGCCCAGCCGTGAGCAAGTTCGTGCAAAGTGATGGAAAATATAACAATTATAATGATTCTGAAAAAATAAATCGGCTCTGTAAACAGCGTTTCAATAAACATATATTCCGGCTCGTGGTATGGTAGAAGCTGAAATTTGGGCTTTTTCTGGGCTAAATTAAAGGGCGTATCTCATTTTTGTAGATCAATCTATATCTACAAACGCAAATTGGTGCTTTTCGCATTCTTGAAGAGATATTTTTACCAAGGCTATGTTCAAGTAAGCTTTCTCGCACTAATGATGAAAATTTTCGTCACTCTTCAATGCGTAATTTTTGTATCATATTTACTATTTTTTAGTAGTATTTACTTGGACAATAATCCGGTTTCAATAATCTATGTTATTAAAATAACTAAGTGTAAGCTCCAGTAAGTTTTGGTATATTTTTAAATTAAAAATAACTTCTTGTATGACGAATAATAGCTGGCATAATCTACAAAAAAGCATTTACTAGCATCTGTTGGTATTTGTATCCTGGTAATTACTACGTAAAAAACTTTAAATGTTTTGTATAGAATTTATAATTTAGACTCCTGGCTTGTGACTATGAATTGTTTGATTGATAAAATTTCACAGGGGATAGAAGATTTTATTGGAGCGATTTGCTGATTTTTTTATACTTAAAATTAAATCTTATTGACTAAATATAAAAATTAATACATTACCATACAGCATAATAACGGCTTCTTGGTATTATTTTGATGCACTAACGCAGTGACGATAAACAACAATGGATGAAGATCAGCGCCGTTCTTATTGGCGTGCTAATACTGCTTTAATTCGTAATCTTTTAATTGTCTGGGCATTGGTCTCGCTCGTTTTCAGTATTTTGTTGGTTCAACCTTTGAATACAATACGGTTTTTTGGCGTACCCTTTGGGTTTTGGATGGCGCAGCAAGGATCAATCTTGACATTTGTGGCATTGATTTTCATTTATGCGTTCCAAATGGACAAGCTAGACCGCAAATACAATCCCAGCAAGCAAAACGACGAATACAATCTCAGGAAGTGAGGAAAAACTGTGTCAGTTGAACTTTGGACTATTGTAATAGTTGGACTTTCCTTCGTCGCCTACATTTATATTGGTTGGCAATCACGAGTCGAAAATACTAAAGATTTCTTCATAGCAGGTCAGGGGATACCCTCAATTGCTAATGGTGCAGCTACGGCTGCTGACTGGATGTCCGCAGCTTCGTTTATTTCTATGGCGGGGCTGATTTCTTTTTTGGGCTACGACGGTTCTATTTTTTTAATGGGGTGGACTGGTGGCTATGTACTACTGGCATTATTGCTAGCTCCCTACTTGCGGAAATTTGGTAAGTATACAGTGCCAGATTTTGTAGGCGATCGCTACTACTCTAATATCGCTCGTTTGGTAGCTGTAGTTGCAGCTATTTTCGTTTCCCTCACCTACGTTGCTGGACAAATGCGGGGTGTGGGCATTGTTTTTAGCCGCTTCCTACAAGTAGATATTAATACAGGCGTGATTATCGGTATGATAATCGTCGGCTTTTTCTCAGTGTTGGGCGGCATGAAAGGCATCACCTGGACACAAGTAGCGCAGTACGGGGTATTGATTGTTGCTTACCTGATTCCAGCGATCGCCATTGCTTGGTTTCTCACTGGTAATCCTATTCCCCAACTAGCATTTACTTTCAGTAACGTTGCTGACAAACTCAATCAAATCCAGCTTGACCTGGGGTTTAAGCAGTATACTGAGCCATTTGTTAATAAGTCTATGGTGGATGTGCTGTTTACCACTATTGCCTTGATGGTAGGTACAGCTGGTTTGCCCCATATTATAGTGCGGTTCTATACAGTACCGAGTGTGCGTGCAGCCCGGTTTTCCGCTGGTTGGGCACTGTTATTTATTGCCATTCTTTATACAACTGCTCCCGCCCTCTCGATGTTTGCCCGCTATAACCTGATTGATTCCCTGCATAATCACACAGTTGCAGAAGTGCAGCAGCTAGACTGGGCGACCAAATGGGAAAAAACGAAACTGCTAAGCTTTGAAGACAAAAATAAAGATGGGCGTTTGCAGTTGACCCCCAAGAAAGACACCAATGAAATTAACATTGACCGAGACATCATTGTGCTTTCCACCCCAGAAGTAGCTAACCTTCCTCCTTGGGTAATTGGTTTAGTCGCGGCTGGCGGCTTGGCTGCTGCATTGTCTACAGCATCCGGTTTATTGCTGGTAATTTCCAGTTCCATCGCCCACGATATCTACTACCGCATAGTAGATTCAAGCGCCTCAGAACAAAAACGGGTGTTTGTCGGACGCATCATGGTAGGTTTTTCCCTCGTCCTTGCCGGATATTTTGGGGTGAATCCGCCAGGATTTGTCAGTGAGGTAGTGGCTTTTGCCTTTGGTTTAGCCGCAGCTAGCTTCTTTCCAGTGATTTTCCTGGGAATTTTCGACAAACGCACCAATTCTGAAGGTGCGATCGCTGGTATGTTGACGGGTTTAATTTTTACCATCATCTACATTGTCAGCGTCAAATTTGGCGGCGTGCAACCCTGGTTTTTTGGTGTTTCTCCCGAAGGAATTGGTACTTTGGGCATGATTCTCAACTTCATAGTTACCCTAGTAGTTTCTCGTCTAACACCACCCCCGCCAGCAGAAATCCAAGCCTTGGTAGAAGACCTGCGTACGCCAATTATTGAAGAATAGGGCATGGGGCATTGGGCATTGGGCATTAGTTATTCCCCCTATCTCCTCATCTACCCAGTCCCCAATCCCCAATCCCCAGTCCCCAGCAATGCACTGAGCTTGTCGTACCCCTACGGGGAAGCAAGCTACGCGGAGCGTCTCGTAGAGAAGAGAAGTGTCCCCAATCCCCAGTCCCTACTGCCCAAGTTCTTTGATATTTTTCGTCACTTGTTGGTATAAATCATTGTTACCTTGAGTTTGAAAGATATTTGCTGCTTGTTCCAAATCCTTTAGTGCCCCCTCCTTGTCTCCATTTTTGGCGCGGGCATTTCCTCGGTTATTGTAGGCAGGGGCAAAGTTAGAATTGAGGCGAATCGCTTCATTGTAATCTGCGATCGCTCCTTGTGGATCTCCATTGGCAGCACGGGCATTTCCCCGATTATTGTAGGCAATAACATATCTGGGATTGAGGGCGATGGCTTGGTCAAAGTCATCTATTCCCCTGTTTTGTTCACCTAATGAGGCGCGGGCATTTCCTCGGTTGTTGTAAGCTTCGGCGTAGTTGGGATTTAGGCGAATCGCTTCACTGTAATCTTTAACTGCTTCTCGGTTATTTCCGAGTGAGGCGCGGGCATTTCCTCGGTTATTGTAGGCTTCGGCGTTGTTGGGATTGATACGTAGCGCTTGATTGTAATCTGCGATCGCTTTTTCTTTATCTCCCAAATCAAAATAGGCTAATCCCCTGCCGTTGTAAGCAGCGACATATTCAGAATTTTCATTAATCGCATTGCCATAGGAAGCGATCGCTGCTTGCAAATCGCCGTTAACATGCTGATTTTTTCCCTGAACATAGAATGCCTCAGCTTTGTTTCTGATAGCTGAACGACGGGTAGGTGGATTAACTCCGATTTCTGTAATCAATACATTGTCATTTTTACTGCAAGAAACGCTACTAATTGCCGTCAATGTAGTAAAAATAGCTATGGTAAATACTTTATTTACCCTTGTTCGCTTTTGCCTAAATAAACGCCGTATCATAAGTTAAGATAAACTAACTTGAAGAAGAATTCACCAATTCACCAATTCAGAAGTCAGAACAAGAAAATCTGGTGATTGACCCGTTGATTATTTTTTGAGAACACCTGAAATAAACTAATCCCAAAATCTAGATTTTAATTCTTTAGCAAAATAATTATTCTAACTTTTGATACAGCTTTCAATAAATTTTATAAATTTTAAGGCTAGCCCTTTCAACGTGGATAAAAATTCTTGAAAATAAGTTTCTCTCTAACCTCTTATCTCTGTGCCCTCTGCGCCTCTGCGGTTAAATAAATAACTTATAAAGCACAGAGGCACAGAGAGCGCAGAGAGAAATAAAGAGATTTGGCGTTCCTGAATTTAAATATGAAATTAAAAAATCAACTCTTCTCAACTCCTACTCTCTGCGACTCTGCGCCTCTGCGTGATACAAATTCATATTTCTACTCAGCAACGCCAGAAATTTTATAGTCTTTTGTAGAGACGGCGATTCATTGCGTCTGTTACTCATTAATTTATCGCATCTGTTACTCATTCTCCGTTTCAGTATCTTGAGTTTTGGGACTTAGCCGCCAAGCGGTAGTTTTGTCAATATCCACAGACAATTGTTCTAGATTTTGCCCCAAATCTTTTTGCAGTTTCTGAGTTAGTGTAATGGGAAAATCTAAATCAATACCTTGAGTTTGTGCTAGATTTGCTAATTCTGTAAACGTAGTTTTGATTGTGGTACGCTCATAACTACTGAGCTTGTAATCAGCAGTTTCAGATATATTCTGGGCTTGCATAGCTTTTTTGATACGTTCTTGCAAATGCTCAAATTCTGAATTCAAGAACTTGTATTGCTGCTCAATTTGCGAGTATCTAGCACTGAGTATTCTTAAATCTTCTGTTGCAGGATCGGGGTTAGCTTGGGCTTGTAATTCTAACAAATTTGAGTGAATTTGAGCTAAATAAATACAATCTAGGTAAGCATACTCTATTTGTTCTTCAGTGAGGGGACGTTTTCCCCAATCGCTTTGTTGTTGTTGTTTGTCGATATTGTTAAAACTACAAAGTGCAGTCGCTAAAGTTTGCAGTTGGTAATTTGGTAATGGCAAGAGATAATAGGGAATTTTCTTAGCAATTTCTAAAGTACAAGTAATATTTTTTGCTTTCTTATTACCGAGGAATTTTAGATCGTAACTGGCATTATGAAAAACTTTTTCAATAGTAGAATTTAACATGATTTCTTCAATAAATTCAGCTATAATATCAGGCTGATCTAGGACATCTAAAAGATAAACGCGATCGCCACTCATATCATGAGGATTATCCAACACCTGAATCAGCGACAACTTGGGATTACGGCTTTTATAGTCAGCCACTTCTGTATCCATCCACAGCGTTTTAGCATGAGTATATTCAGCGACAATAGCGCGAATTTCGCGGGTAGAAGTAAGGTAAGGCATTGGCTAATATTTCCTGGTATTTTGGGCATTGTCAGCAAGCCATAGTTTTTTAAAGTAGCATTTTGTTGGTAATTTTGCTGGCAGAGAATTGCAAAAACGCTGAAATTTTGAGTTGCATACACGAGGTTGTTGTAAACATCGCCAAATTTGATCAAATCTGATAACATCGAATCACCACTGTGGGGTGGCATAGTCTACCATTGAAAGAGCTAATCAGCATCTACGTTTAATTGACACAGAGCTACAGGCTATATGCAAAGCTATCCTGGTTAGCAGCGCCGGAAAATTGAATTAGTTTTTGTCAAAACTGGCTGCAAAATATTAATTTATTAGCCATTAGTCATTTGCAAAGGACAAATAACTAAGAGCTAATGACAAATTTTTAACATTTGCTCCTCATCACAACACACAGCTTAATTAATCGCTTCAAGTACTGAATTCGGAGACAAATAATGAAAAAACTAATTCTATTTCTAGTTAGTGGCATTCTGGTAATTGGTGCTGTTGGTTGTCAAGAAGCTACTAAAACTGGTTCCGAAACTCCTAACACTACCAATGAAGCGTCCCAAGCACCAGCAACACCAGCTTCCCAAACAAATCCAACTATCGATAAAACTGTTAATGTTCCAGCACAACCAACCATTGTTACGTCACCTACTACACAGGGTAAAGTTAAAACCGATTCTCTAAAAACCGCAGCAACAAAAAATAAGAGTGATTTAAAAACTGAAGTCAGTAAAAAGTTGAATCAAAGCTTACCAGGGAATAAGTTACAAGTGGAAAGCAAAGAGACTGAAATTATCCTCAAAGGTACAGCGACTTCTGTTGAAGAACTCACAAAAGCTGAAACCTTGGCTAAGGAAGTTCAAGGTGTGAAAACGGTGAAGGTAGAAGCAAAAGTTGAAGGTGTGAAAAAATAAGTTACGCAAAATTATTTATGTCATTGCGAGCGAAATGAAATGTAGTGTAGTGTAGCAATCCCAAACGTTTGCGATTGCTTCTCTACGAGACGCTGCGCTTAGCTTGCTTCCCCGGAGGGGTACGCAATGACTGTAAATATTTTTGTGCATCTACTTAGCCTTCTTGATTCCAAATCACAATTGTTACAAAATTAAATAATCTGGCACTTCATAAGGTGTGGTACTGCCATATACTCGCACTTGCGGTTTTTCTGTTGCATCAATAGAATAGACGCGCAGATTATCTTCGCTGACTTTCAGTAAAGGTAGCCAGCGCGTCACTAAAAGATGACTCAATATATTTGTTGATAAAGGACATTCAAAAACGGAATATTGAACGCGCTGGCAATTTTGGACTTCGGCTTCACTCAGTCGAACGATTTTGGATTTTAGATTTTCTTCCTCTGCGTTCTTTCTTGCTTGGTGTGGTTTAATAATCCTCAATTATTCTCTTACCCTCTTGCGGATCTTGAATTAGTTGATACACTTGTTCTTCAATAGCCATTAGCCCAGTGAACCAGCGCCCTATGGTGCATATCAAGCGCGTGGAACTTACCAACTTCAAATCCTTCGGCGGTACTACCTCAGTCCCTCTGCTGCCGGGGTTTACTGTCATATCTGGGCCAAATGGTTCGGGTAAATCAAATATTCTCGATGCGCTGCTGTTTTGTTTGGGACTCTCTAGTTCTAAAGGAATGCGAGCCGATCGCTTGCCGGATTTGGTGAATAATACTCAAACGGCAAAGGCGCGGGCTGCCATTGAGGCTAGTGTGACGGTGACGTTTGATTTGTCGGATGAAGTCTCACGCAAAGACGCAAAGGCACAAAGTGAGGAAGTAGAAGAAGCAGGGGAAGCAGGGGAAGAAAATCCAAAATCTAAAGTCGCTCGATTGAGCGTAGCTGAAGTCCAAAATCCAAAATTGTCGGAGTGGAGTGTCACTAGAAAGTTGCGAGTCACTCACCAGGGGAGTTATACGTCGAATTACTATATCAATGGTGTAAGTTGTACGCTAACGGAGTTGCATGACGAATTAAGTAATCTCCGGGTTTATCCTGAAGGCTACAACGTGGTGTTACAGGGGGATGTCACCAGTATTATTTCGATGAATGCACGGGAGAGGCGGGAAATTATTGATGAGTTGGCGGGGGTGGCGGCGTTCGATCGCAAGATTAATCAAGCGAAGTCTACTTTGGATGAGGTGAAGGAGAAGGAAGATAGCTGTCGGATTATTGAGACGGAATTAACTGCACAACGCGATCGCCTTTCTCAAGATCGTGCTAAAGCTGAGAAGTATCAAAAACTCCGGGCGGAATTTCTCGCCAAGCAATCTTGGGAAGCTGTTTTATCATGGCGTTCGCTGCAAGCACACCAAGAAAAGTTGGTTGGTGAAATTCAAACTGGCGATCGTAATTCTGGCGAACTCAATACGCAACTCACAACTTTAAGTTCGGAGATTGTCCAAAAAACTGCGGAACTTGAAGAACTCAATGCCCATGTGAAAGCATTGGGAGAAGACGAACTTCTGGCGGTACAATCTACCCTCGCTACCCAAGAGGCGGAACGCAAACAATTGTTGCGTCAGCAAACGGAATTACAAACAACTTACCAAGAAACTGCCAAGCGTCTAACTCAAACTCAGCAAGAGATTCAACAACACCACCATACCCTACAACAAATTTCCGAAACCCAACTTGTAGAGACGCGATTCATCGCCTCTTCACAACAGCAAAGGAATGAAGCACAACAAGCTTTAGAAACCTCCCGCGAAGCAGCCGCAGAAATCGCCTCGGCTTCGGAGGCGTGGGTGCAGCAACAAACGGCGTATAACCGTCAAATTGAAACTTTGCTGCAAACTCTGGAACCGCAACGCACAGAACAAGCACAACTCAGGGAACGCAATAACCAGTTACAGCAACTTATCCAAGAGCAAACTCAGCTAATTGCACGCGATGAACCGGAATTAGCCGCAAAACAAGTTGAATGTAGTCGAATTGAAACGGAATTTAATGCTTCTAGCGAACCAATTCAAAATTTAGCCCAAAACCTTTCAGCTACGGAACAAGAATTGCAAATTCAGCAAGAAACCCAAAAGCGGTTACTTGCCGAACAACGGGAAAAACAACGTCAGTTAGATAAATTAGAAGCCCAGGCGCAAGCACAGCAAGAAGTCCAGGGCACTCAAGCGAGTAAAGTAATTTTACAATCAGGAATGCCTGGTGTTTGCGGCTTGGTTGTCCAGTTAGGACGAGTAGAACCCCGCTATCAGCTAGCTTTGGAAATCTCCGCTGGTGGACGTTTGGGACATATTGTGGTGGAAGATGACAGTATTGCCGCAGCGGGTATTGAATTGCTCAAACAAAAACGTGCTGGGAGGGCGACTTTTTTACCGCTAAATAAAATTTCTGCTGCGAAATTTACTCAAGATGCAACGTTGCGTTTTGCTAGCGGCTTCGTTAACTATGCTGTGAACTTAGTTGATTGCGATCGCCGTTACAAAGATGTATTTAGCTATGTTTTCGGTAACACCGTCGTGTTTGCGACTCTCGAACAAGCCCGGAAAAATTTAGGACTCTACCGCATTGTCACCTTAGATGGGGAATTGTTAGAAACCAGCGGTGCAATGACTGGTGGAAGCAACACTCAACGTTCGGCGTTGCGGTTTGGTACCGGTGAAGCGGCGGAATCTGATGAAGTTATTGGTTTAAAAAATCGTTTGGTGGACATTGAGCGAATTTTAGAGCGTTGCACTGAAGCGATCGCCACTTTGTCAAGCAGAACCAAACAATTGACGCAAGAACTCACAGAAACCCGACAGGCGCGGCGCGAACAACAGTTGCAATTGGAACAGTTGCACAAAGATATTAAAAATTTAACAACACAATTAGAAGGAACGCGATCGCAATTAGTCCAAAACAGCGAGAAATTAGCGGTCGCTCAATCTCGCCTGGAAGTTTTGCAGCGCGAATTACCAGGACAAGAAACTCAACTGCAACAATTACGACATGCGTTAGCAGAGTTGGAAGCCTCTCAAACTCCTAGTGAATGGCAACAAATCCAAGCAACCATTAAAATTCAAGAGCAACAATTACAACAACGCGAAGCAGCATTCAGGGAAGCCGAACAAAAATTAAAAAATTTAGAAAACCAACAACAGCGCCTCCAAGAAAAAACCCAAGAAGCAGAAACCCGAATCACTGAATACGAAACCCAACAAACCTCTTGTAGAGACGCGATTCATCACGTCTCCACCCAAATCACAACGATAAACGACCAAATCACCCAAACCCGTTTATCCTTGACCCAAATGGAGCAAAAACTGGGCGAACAAAAACAAAAACGCGACACTACAGAACAGGAAGTGCGATCACAACTTTTGCGCCAACAACAATTAGAATGGGAAATCCAAAAGCTCCAAGAAACCCAAGAAAAGCGGCGGGAAGAACTACTTGCACTGCAAAGTCAGTTGCGTGATGTGGGAGCAGAATTACCCGATCCGTTGCCGGAAGTTCCAGATAAGGTAGACTTGGAAGAATTGCAGAAAGAATTGCGATCGCTCGCCAAACGCTTGCAGGCAATGGAACCTGTGAATATGCTGGCTTTGGAAGAATACGAACGCACCCAAAACCGCCTCCAAGAACTAACGCAAAAATTAGAGACACTAGAAGGGGAACGCACGGAATTACTTTTGCGGATTGAAAACTTTACCACATTGCGGCAACTCGCCTTTAAAGAAGCTTTTGATGCCGTCAATGAAAACTTCCAATCAATTTTTGCAGTCCTTTCCGATGGTGACGGTTACCTACAACTAGAAAATCCCGAAGATCCATTTAGCAGCGGACTGAATTTAGTTGCCCATCCCAAAGGTAAACCAGTACAGCGCCTAGCTTCCATGTCTGGGGGAGAAAAATCACTCACAGCCTTGAGCTTTATCTTTGCCCTACAACGCTACCGCCCATCGCCATTTTACGCCTTTGACGAAGTGGATATGTTCTTGGATGGAGCAAACGTAGAGCGATTAGCTAGAATGATTAAACAACAGTCACAACAAGCGCAATTTATAGTTGTTAGTTTGCGTCGTCCGATGATAGAATCAGCCGAACGCACAATTGGCGTTACTCAAGCACGAGGAGCTTACACTCAAGTTTTGGGGATTAAATTACAATCATCCAATACATCTGCTTGAGTTTTTGTTAATAATAGTGTATATACAAACCGGATTCGAGATCAGGACTCGGTATAGAATGACCTCTGAACAAATAATTAGGCGTTCCGACATATTAAATACCCAGGTAATTACCCGCGACAACGGCAAGCGGCTAGGAATCGTCAGTCAAGTCTGGGTAGATATCGATCAGCGAGAGGTTGTGGCTCTTGGTTTGCGAGACAGCCTGATCTCTATTTCGGGCATACCGCGCTATATGTACCTCAACACCATCAACCAAATTGGTGATGTCATCCTAGTTGATAACGAAGATGTAATTGAAGATATTGAAGTTGAATCTCTCAGCAACCTCATCAACTGGGAAGTCATCACAGAAACAGGTGAAGTATTAGGCAAAGTTCGGGGCTTCAAATTCAACGGCGAAACAGGTAAACTTGAATCTATAGTTATTGCCTCATTAGGATTGCCCCAAATCCCTGACCAATTCGTGAGTACTTACGAGTTCTCGGTGGATGAAATCGTCAGCACAGGCCCCAATCGCTTGATTGTGTTTGAGGGAGCCGAAGAACGGGTGAACCAGTTGACAGTCGGTTTCCTAGAGCGTTTGGGTATCGGCAAAGCACCGTGGGAGCGAGACGCAGAAGAAGAATACGGCTACACTCCACCACGCCAAGTTGCACCAAGCAATCAGCTGCCAAGTGGAGTGCCATTGCAGCCACCCAAGGCGAGAGTCCGCGCTCCTGAACCTGTAGCCAGGGAAGAAGAATGGACAGAAGACTATGTGGAAGAAGTCAGGCCACAACGTCAAGTTATGAAGGCGCGGCAGTATGAGTCTATTCAATACGAAGAAGACGATGAAGAAGATAACTGGAGTGAAGCAAGCGGTAGCGACAGATATAAACAACCGCTAAAGCCTGAACCCCAGCCTTATACCAAGCCATACGCTGAAGATTACGATGATTATGACGACGTAGAAGGTGATGCTTGGGAAGATGCGCCAAAACCAGTGAATATTCCCAAGAAAGTCAAAGAAAGACAGCCAGAATACGAAGAAGAAGGCGGATATTAATTCGTAATTCAATCTGAAAGTGAGTTTAGCCCTTTCCTTACAATAAGTAGGGAAGGGGCTAATTTTCATGACGAACAAGTTAGCCAGCCTGCGACTGCCATAATTTTGCTCTCCCTAAAGTAACAAAAGAAAGATAAGTTAAAACATTAAGGCGAACAACTTATAACACCTTGCTATGTCTTGATTTCAGTGCTTGTACAGTGTCAAAATCCCTTGGATTGCGAGTAGAAATAGATGAAATCTTATATTTTTAAATTGTATGTCTTTTAAGATAGGCGGCATTATGGGAGCGATCGCTATTTTCTTAAGCAGTGGTGTAGCGGTTGCCGAAGGTGTTGACATAGCGATCGCCCAAGATACACAAAGGTATGTTACTGTAGGTCACGATAAGTTAGGAAACAGCATAGCTCTGGACACAAAAACCATTAAGGGCACAACATACAAACTTTATGGCATCTATGGAGATGGCGTCTTCGAGACTACATTCGATGCATCGTGTACAGAATCGCGGCTTTTTCTCAATCGCATAGCGATTTACGGTTCAGAGGGAGAGCTACTTCAAGAGGATAAAGAAACAGGAGAAATACCTTTTGTCGCAGATTCTTCACCAGGCAAAGGAATGCAATTTGTCTGTGAAAAGATTGGCGCTCGTGGTTGGTAGGAGAATGGGGAGTGGGGAGTGCCGAGTGAGGAATTAGGAGTTATTATTATCTCCCTCATCTGGCGGCCGGTGAGCGGAGCCGAACCGCATCTCCCCCCACTCCCTATTCCCTATTTTCTATCCCCTACTCCCTTCCCCATTCCCTATGGACAAAACAACGTGTCACGCGTATCTCGTCCTGTAGTTGGATTAGTGCCTTTGGCGACTTTGCACAATTTTTTTTGTTCGTCTGGACGCAGCAGGACATCCGTAAAATCTGCTCCGTCAATGATTGCACCATCAAACTTGGTGTTAGCAGCAAACGCCCCCTCCAATATTGCATTTGTCAAATTTGCTTTGATGAAGCGAGCTGAGTCTAGAGTTGCATTTCTCAAGTCAGAGCCTTCTAAATTCGCAGACTCCAAATTTGCTGCAAAGAAACTGACACCGCTTAAATTAGCATGGCTGAAGTTACTCTGGCGAAGATTAGCTTTGGTAAAGCTGGAGTCTGTTAAATCACGCCCTGAAAAATCAGCTTCGACCAAAATTTCTTTGTTATATTCGAGTGCTAAAGCGGTGGGAGCCAAACCCACGGTTACTGTGACGCCAACTATTCCCCAAAAAAATAAGCTGAGTATGCTTGCCCAAATCCAATAATATCTTTTACGCTCCAACCGCAACTCATTATGGGATGAGTTGAGCTTAGAAACTGTTATGCGATCGCTTAACCTAGAATTCATGGAATTCATGATGTTTTTAGTCAATGACTAACCTTCCTCCATCTCATTATCTAAAATCTGGTCATTTTGGAGAAGACTTAGTAGCCCAATGGTTGCAATCTACAGGTTGGGTAATTCTGCATCGTCGCTTTTCTTGCCCCTGGGGAGAAATTGATATTATCGCCGAACATTCTGGAGGAGGTGGAGAGCAAAAAAGACAAGGGGACAAGGAGAATAACTCCTTACTCCTGACTCTCCAGCCAATACTGGCATTTGTTGAAGTGAAAACGCGCAGTTCGGGCAATTGGGATGCAGGGGGCAGAAGTGCAATTACCCCACAAAAGCAAGCCAAAATTTCGCGTACAGCTGGAATATTTTTAGCCCAGTACCCTGAAAAAGCAGATTACCCCTGCCGATTTGATGTTGCCATTGTCTACTCTCAGGAAATATCAAAAAAGATCGCTGGGGTTACAGCTACTCAAAAAGCTCTCGCTACTTCATTAGCAGCTGGATATGAGTATAAGCTGCAAGAATATATTCCCGCAGCTTTCGACTGTTTATATTGATAATGACAATGGTTAATCGGTAACGGATAAAATATTTTGATTACCAATGACCAATAATTTTGTACTAGTGTGATAACCAAATCGGATCACGCCAAAGTTTCTGGACAGTAGCCTAAGCCCCGGACAAATTGTTGCCGGAAAGCCTCGATTTCATCTCTCTCTGGGCTACCATGAGAGACTATCGCTACCTGATAACGACGCATCACATCCACAGGGCACTGTCCCGCTTCCAAACTCCAAAGTGCCATTTGCACCCTCATTGGTGGCTCGTAGCTAATTCCTAATTCATTTAGAAAAGCCCGAAAGTCACCATCTTCTTGAGGCGAGATTTGACCTCTGAGTTTGATCCTAACGACCCAGCCATCAATTTGATGAATTACGGTGACGAACGAAACAGGTGTCTGGGGCCTGGCGTGCAGGTATTGAACGACCCTCAGAGTTAGACTGGCATTAGCCAAATAATACAAGTATTCCATGTTTGTTGGTGCTTGGGATCAAAGCCAATCCTACATATCTATATTCGTAAATCTATGCTTGTTCCCGGTAGGGTAAAAGCCCCCGTTTTTAGATGGGGAGGTTTACCCAATTTTATTTTGATTTTTGCGTGTTACCGAATAAGATCTATCTTCTGGTATAGAAATAAAATTGAGCAATGATGTCATGGAGTTGTTTATAAGCGTAAGCTCAAACCAACTTTTTTAAAGCAGTATAAATACTAATAAATGAAGAAAAACATATCACAATTTAATTTGAACAACACCTTGAGTTCACAAATAACAGATTTGGAATTAGATTGCTCGGTAGCTGGGTATGACTATGAATTACCTCCAGAACTAATTGCCCAAAACCCAGCATTTCCTAGAGATAGCTCGCAGTTATTGGTGGTTAATTCTCCCATTACAGGCATCGAAACACCACCCCTAAACCACATTTTCCGTGATTTACCTGCACTGTTGCGGTCTGGTGATTTATTAGTAATGAATAATACAAAAGTTATTCCGGCGCGGCTTTATGGTTATAAATCCACTGGTGCCCAAATCGAGGTGTTGCTGTTGGAAGAGAGGCAACATAACTGTTGGTTAGCTTTAGTCAAGCCAGGAAAACGCTTTAAACGCGGAGCGAAGATTTTTTTTGAAGTCAGACAATTGGGGATTAGGGATTGGGAAGAATCTTCCCTAGCCCCTAATTCCCAGTCCCCACTGCCTAGTCCCCAACTTACGGCTACGGTTTTAGAAACAGACGCGGCGACTGGGGGGCGTTTGTTGCAATTTGATGTGCCAGAGGGAAAATCTTTGGTACAACTGTTAGAGGTTTTTGGTGAAGTACCATTACCGCCTTACATTACTGCCTCTGAAGCTGCTGATGAGCAGTATCAAACAGTTTATGCCCAACAACCGGGAGCGATCGCAGCTCCTACGGCAGGATTACACTTTACACCAGAATTATTACAAAAGTTGCGCGATCGCCAAATTAATCAAGCTTTTGTGACGCTACATGTTGGTGTGGGCACATTTCGCCCTGTAGAAGTGGAAGACGTAACTACCCATCAAATGCATGAAGAATGGATTGAAGTTCCTGCAACCACAGTAGAGCAAATCCTCGCCACTAAAGCAGCTGGCGGTAGAATTATTGCTGTCGGGACAACAGTAGTACGGGCTTTAGAAGGGGCGGCTCAATCTGGGCATTTAGAACCATTTTGTGGTAAGACAAACTTGTTTATTTATCCAGGTTACCAATGGCGCGTAGTTGATGGTTTAATTACGAATTTTCATCTGCCACGTTCCAGTTTGTTGATGTTGGTGAGCGCCCTGATTGGTAGACAAAGGTTGTTGAATATATATAATGAGGCCATCGCCTCACGGTATCGTTTCTATTCCTTTGGTGATGCAATGCTAATTTTACCAGAAGCCGCAACAGCGCTCAGTCAAAGGTAAGAGTAATAGCGTTAGCTTCAATTCTCATGTGCACGCTGCGATTATTTCCCATTTTTCTAGAAATATTCCTGGAGTTTTAATTGTTATGAAAAGCTATAAATTTTCGTAAACAACAAAATTAAATTTCCAGTTTCAGTATATTCTGCTGGATGTTATAGGACTCATATTTTATTTTTGAAAAAAACTAGGTACACTTAATCTTTTAGAATCCTGTTGCCTTTTGCCTCCGGACGGTGAGCAAAGCTAAACCGTTGCCTCTTGCCTATCTACGCAAATAATTTCAGGAATCAAACCGGATTCCTATAGCTTGAGAGTTTTGTCAATAAAATGTCATTATTTATGACGAAATTGTAATTTTGAATGCGAGTAAACTTATGCGTGAATTTATAATTCAAATAGCAAAAACTATTGGAAAAATATTAATTTCTCCAATGCTTATATTGTTTCTAGTAACTAAAAATAAAGAAACGATCCTTATAGATATAAGGCGATGGGCAAAAATAGTTGATTTAACTAATAATTCTGATTTAGCAAATTTGTTATACTTACTTTACAAATATCCAGAGTTTAGAAATCTTTATTATTACAGAATTAAAAAAGGAGGTTTCATTGGATTCGCTCTCATGCAACCTTTAAAAATCTTTTATAAAGAGTGCCCAAGCCTGTTTTTGTACTGTGATAATATTGGTGCTGGCCTATTTATTCAACATGGATTCAGTACTATAGTTTCAGCAGAAAGTATTGGTGAAAATTGCTGGATTAATCAGCAGGTAACCATAGGCTATACCAATAAAACTGATTGCCCAAAAATTGGTAACAATGTAACGATAAGTTCTGGAGCAAAAGTGATTGGTAAAGTAACTATCAATGATTGTGTAAAAGTAGGGGCAAATGCAGTTGTAGTCAAAGATGTTCCTCCAAACTGTGTTGTTGTTGGAGTTCCGGCCTATATAATCAAAAGAGATGGGGTGAAAGTAAAAGAGCAGTTAGTTTAAATTCGTTGGTTACTGGATTGTAAAGGGTAAAGGGAAAAATTTTTTCTTAACCGTTTTCCCCAATAAAAGTAAGAAGTGTAATGACAAAAGCATTTTTATAAAAGTGCAATACTTTGGGAGTAAAAAATTCTTAATTTTTAATTTGTAATTTTTGATGCTTTGGTGGGTACTCTGACTTATAAATATACAAGCATAAGTACAAGTATGCCACTAGTATCTAAAAAATCTCAATCTTATCAGTGGTTACGTTGGTTTTTAAAGGTGGCATTTTACAGAAGTTCTGGTCAGCAGCAACCCCTGTTCAGACTTCTGTTTGCTTCCTCTGTATTTTTGGTCTTAGCTGCACCGACAATTATTAATCACCCAGAAAGCAAGCTGCTAGCAGAAAACGCGATTTCTCAAGACTTAGAAGCAGCAAGTTTCTTCCAACAGGGAGTTATACGCTATAACCGCAACGATTTACAGGGTGCAGAATACGCCTTTCGCCAAGCATTGCAGAAAGATTCTAACCTGAGTGCAGCACGTAACTATCTGGGTAATATCTTTTTGCAGCAAAACCGGTTGGATGAGGCTGTGCAAGAATATGCAGAGGCAATTAAAATCCATCCCAATTTTGGTGAAGCTTATTACAACTTAGGATTGGTGTTGCATCGACAAGGAGAAAAACAAGCAGCGATTACTGCTTATCGCCAAAGCTTGGTAATTAATCCGGCAAACGCTACAACCTTATATAACTTGGGTTTGGTATTGTATGAACAAGGACAATTACAGGAAGCGATCGCCGCATATCAGCAAGCAATTAATCTTGATAACACCAACCCCAACGCTTATTTTAACTTAGCGATCGCCTTGCAACAACAAGGAAATATAGAGATGGCGATCGCTACTTATCGCCAAGCCTTACAACTAGATCCGAAAAATGCCACAGCCTACAACAATATGGCAAGTTTGCTGGCAATTCAAGGTCAAGCTGCTGAAGCCATTTCTGTTTATCGCCAAGCTATTCGCCAAAATCCTAAAAATGCCTCAGTTTACTATAACTTAGGAGTAACTTTATATAATCAGGGCGACATCAAAAAAGCCAATGGAGCATTTAAACGTGCTCATAACGAATATCGTCAGCAAGGCAATATTGAACAAGCTGAAAAAATTGAACAGCTAATGCAGCAAATTGCCCAGAAAAAAGACCAACAGCAACCTCAAGCTAATCAAACTGGTACTCCTTCTCAGACTCCAGATACTACAAATAATCTAGAACAAACAGCTGCGCCACAGACGCAAAACCAACCAGAAACTCCTAATGAAACACCCGCTAGCGCCAGTGATGTACCTGTTTCGGTTGAACCATAGTTCACCCAGTTACGGGCTATGAGGAAGTCAGGTGGGGGACGTGGGGAGATAATGGACGAAGAGGGGCAAAGGGGAAAGAGCTATCCTTACCCTCTGCTCCCCATCCTCTTCCCCATGCCCCATGCCCCAATACAGTTCAGATGAGACTTTTTTTCTCCTCCTGCCTGCCTCAACAGATAAATGTCCTTAACCCAAGAGTATTGCCCCATGCCCAACTTCTTTAAATCGGCAAACGATTGATATCTTTGTTACAGCCAATAACTACCATTGCTGAACCACGTTCTAAACGCTTGGTGGGGTCAGGATTAATTTGAAATTTACCATCCTGACTCACCGCTAGCAAATTTAAGCCGTAGCGGTTGCGAAGTTGAAGTTCGGTGATGGTTCTGCCGTGAAATTCATCAGGGACAATTAACTCTACAATACTGTTATCTGGGTCGAGGTCAAACCTATCTAAGATTGATGGTTTAGTAAGTGTACGGGCTAGGGCACAACCCGCTTCGTATTCAGGAAAAACAACATGATCTGCTCCCACTCGCCGTAACAGTTTACAGTGGACTTCACTAGAAGCTTTGGCAACTACATGGGGTACACCAGCCTCTTTCACATTTAGAGTGGTTATGATGCTTTCTTGAACGTAGTTACCAATCGCTACAATTACGGTATCAAATTCAAAAATTCCAGCTTCTTTAAGTGCAGCCGGTTCGGTAGAGTCTAGTTGCAAAGCATGACCAACTATTTCCTCAGTCAATGCTTGGGAAACTCGTTTTTCATCAATATCTGTTGCCAAGACTTGATAACCAAAATTGTGCAATGTCGAACAAACAGATCTACCAAAACGACCTAACCCAATTACGGCAAATTGGTGGTTATCTTTACGTAAACTGCGAAAAAAACCTAACGATGACAGATTCACAGTTGTTATCCTTATTATCGCTCCCTGTATTTAGGGCAAAAAACGGTTATACCGCTTGAATTAAAAATTTTATTTTTGCCTTAGATTGTATATTTTATCAGTTTGGTCAGTAGTTATAAGTTAGGAGTTAGGAGTTAGAAATTATTATTCTCACTCATCTTCCGGTCGGTGAGCGGCTTGCCCTGACTTGTGCTCAGCGTAGCCGAAGTAGCGCAGTCGTACCCCTACGGGGAAGCAAGCTACGCGTAGCGTCTCGCAGAGAAGGGAGCCGAACCGCATCTCGCCTACCTATCCCACGAGTAAGTTTTCTTCAGGATAATGAATTCTAGTAGGTCGTGGGTCTCCTAGTACAGCGGACATCAGCAGTAAAACACCTACTCGTCCAACATACATAGTGAGAATTAAGACAAGCTTTGCTGCTGTGGAGATAGTTGCTGTAATGCCTGTGGAAAGCCCCACAGTGGCGAAGGCTGATACTACTTCAAACAAAATCTGAATAAAATCCAATGTCGGATCTGTGAGGCTAATTAAAATAGTTGCTAAAATTACAGTCGCTACTGAACCTACCAATACACCGACAGCTTTCAAAATTAAAGATATTGCTATCTTGCGTTCATATAATAAAACTTCTTCTTTACCCTGAAGAATAGTTTTGGTGCAACTTGTCAAGACTCTCAGGGTTGTTGTTTTCATGCCTCCTCCCGTACCACCTGGACTGGCACCAATAAACATCAAGGCAATCGTAATAAATAAACCAGCAGTGGTCATTTTACTAATATCAATGGTATTAAAGCCAGCAGTTCTAGGTGTGACAGATTGAAACCAAGCTACTAATATCTGGTCATAAAAATTTAGCGAACCAAATGTTTCAGGATTTCTAATTTCTATACAAAAAAAGGCAATTGTTCCCAGAATTAACAATATAATTGTTGTGCTGGTGGCAACTTTAAAATCAAGAGAAAATAATTGGCAAATAGTTTTTTTAAGAAGGCGATCGCGCAACCAAATATACATCTCTAAAATTACCTGATAGCCGATTCCCCCAAAAATAATCAACATTGTGACGGTGAAAACTACTAAAAAAGATGACTGATAGCCAATCAAGTTATCTTTAAATAAACTAAATCCGGCATTATTCCAAGCATTGATACTATGAAAAATTGCTAACCACAGTCCATTTCGCCAACCATATTCAGGAACAAAAGCTGGTAAAAGTAAAAATACACCAGTAATTTCAAAAATCAATGTTGTGGCAATAATTGAGCGGATAACTTGGCTGCTACCACTCATTCCTGGTCGGTCTAAAGCTTGTTGAATTGCGATTTTTTGCCGCATATCAAACTTACGTCCTATTAGCAAAATCAGAAATGTGGTGGTTGTCATGTAACCCAATCCGCCAATCTGAGCTAATAGGGCAATAAAAAACTGACCCCAAAAGGAAAAATAAGTACCAGGGTCAACTACTGATAAACCTGTAACGCAAACTGCGGATGTAGAAGTGAATAGTGCCACAATCAGGTTATTCCACGTACCATCGCTAGTTGAAAAAGGCATCATCAACAAGATAGTTCCTATAGCGATGACAGCCAGAAATCCCAAGCAAATTGTCCGAGCAACAGTCATAATTAATTCAAAATTCAAAATTCAAAATCAAGAAAATCAGATTTAATATGGGTTGGCACATGCTTGAATCTGTAGCCTTATATTGAATAATTGGTATAAATTCGAGCAAGAACAGTTTTTTGAGGTAAAACTGCTGCAATATTTCTCCCAGGAGGATACATCATGGTTTACGTTGTCTGGAAGCAAAAATACCCTTATTTTATTAAAAACATACATGGTAGCCTACGAGTATGTTTTTTTAACTATGCTTTATCTTGAGACTGCTTTTTCATGAGTGCAACACTTTACCAGCGAATTCAACAATTCTACGATGCTTCCTCCGGCCTTTGGGAACAGATTTGGGGGGAACATATGCACCACGGCTACTATGGGGCTGATGGTAGTGACAAAAAAGACCGTCGTCAAGCGCAAATTGACTTAATTGAAGAATTACTCACTTGGGCGGGGGTAGAGGCGGCTGAAAATATTTTGGATGTAGGCTGTGGGATTGGTGGCAGTTCTTTATACTTGGCACAAAAGTTTCATGCTCAAGCCACAGGGATTACATTGAGTCCTGTGCAAGCCGCCAGAGCAACGGAACGTGCCTTAGAAGCGAATTTGGGTGAAAGAACAAAATTTCAGGTAGCGAATGCCCAAGCAATGCCTTTTGGTGATAATTCTTTTGACTTGGTTTGGTCGTTGGAAAGTGGCGAACATATGCCAGATAAAACCAAGTTTATGCAGGAGTGCTATCGGGTGTTAAAGCCTGGTGGTACGTTTATTATGGTGACTTGGTGTCATCGAGCAACTGATGAGTCACCACTAACGGCAGATGAAGAAAAGCACTTGCAGGATATTTATCAAGTGTATTGTTTGCCTTATGTAATTTCTTTGCCAGAGTATGAAGCGATCGCCCATCAATTACCATTAAACAATATCCGCACTGCTGACTGGTCGCAGGCTGTTGCTGCATTTTGGAATGTGGTAATTGATTCGGCATTTACTCCCCAAGCGCTTTGGGGTTTACTAAATGCTGGTTGGACTACCATCCAAGGTGCGCTGTCACTAGGGTTAATGCGTCGCGGTTACCAGCGCGGGTTAATTCGGTTCGGCTTGCTGTGCGGGCGTAAATAACTGGCGGTGGAATGACGGAATTGGCAATGGGTAATGGGTAATGGGCAATGGGCGATGGGCG
Source organism: Nostoc sp. CCY 9925 (assembly GCF_963920935.1). Taxonomy (NCBI): domain Bacteria; kingdom Bacillati; phylum Cyanobacteriota; class Cyanophyceae; order Nostocales; family Nostocaceae; genus Nostoc; species Nostoc sp. CCY 9925. Next base: position 25,969 of record NZ_CAWUDO010000089.1, read on the forward strand.
ATGGGCAATGGGCGATGGTTATCAGAAGAAGACGCGATGAATCGCGTCTCTACAAATGGTTTATTTGTCGCATTGTTTTTGAGATTGGTGTTATTCAAACATCACATTAATATAGGAATCCTATTTGATTTATGAACTAAATTCTGTACACTTTCATCTTCTATAGCCCTATTGCCTATTGCCTATCGCCTGCTTACTTATTTAGATAGATTACACTAGACCAAAAATTAGTTATTGATTATTTAACAGACTTTCTCTATTAAAACTGAGTAACTGTTAGTTTAATGCCAGAATCGAGTTTAGGAACCTTGAAATACTCAACTGGCTCAGAATTTTGATTTCTTTGGACATTTGTTTGCTGGGGACATTCCTTGAAGAAAGACTCTGGGTTATTGAGGATTTCCAAGGGGTTTATTTTTCGACATTCTTGGTCTTGGACTGCTGAAATTGATTGAGAAGTTGGTCTAAGATTAATAGTCTGTCCACTAAAATTTCGCCATTTAGTATTAATGGTGGCAGGTTCAGTCAATAAAGCTTGAGCCTCATTGCGATCGCCTGTTAGATTTGGGACATTTTCTTCATTACCATAGGCACTCTGGGGGAGAGCAAGTGCGCTCATCGCAACGATTAAAGAAATAGAAAAGGATTTCATCATTAAATTTCTCAAGCTTGTCAGTTTAATAATTACAATTGCTTAGATACGGATACCGAAAAATAGGAGCCTAGTTTTAATACTTCTTAAAGCATATCCAAAGAACCAAGCGATCGTCATGCACTGAATGGGTGAAAATTCTTATGGGGATGGGGACACAAAGAGAAGTCTGGACTAAGATTCCCTAGGGTGCGACGGCTTACGGCGATAGCACAAAAATTTGATAAAATGCGATCGCTTCACCAACACAATCGCAATAGCGATCGCTAATCAATATTATTCCTGTTGTAAAATTCTTTCTATATCTTGCCCTGCATAGAGAATCCGCATAACTTCAATGCTTTCATCTCGCTCAATGTAAAAAATTAGATATTTTTTAAATCCTTTAACAGCGCATTTATTTACATAGTTTGGTTTTTTTCACCTTGTTCTATTTACACTTTGGATCTTTATACCAATTCACGAAAAGAATGCAACAGATACCAATCTTGAAACCCTGGCTAGCTCTGGCTTTCTTAAGTTTGAATTTTGTTAGCACAGCTAAGCCGTGTCTGCAAGCGTCATTTTGAATTTTGAATTGGTATTAGGGCTGTATCTACCTGTTTCAGTAGAACGTTTAGGGTAGAAGAGTTATCCAAAACTATATCTGCACGAGCCACTTTTTCTGCGATAGATACTTGACTATTAATCCGAGCTTCTGCTTGTTCTTGATTCAAATGGTTTCGTTGTATCAATCTTTGTATTTGTTGTTCTTGGGAACAATGTACTACCCAAATTTCTGTAACCAAATCAGTCATCCCAGCCTCAAATAACAGGGGCACTACTAACACCAGTATTTGTGAAGAAGATTGGGTAATTGCTTCAAGAAAGCGATCGCGCACATAAGGATGAATCAAACTCTCTACCCAGTTGCGTTCATCTTCGCTATTAAAAATAATTTCGCCTAGCTTTTGGCGGTTAAGAGTGCCATCTGCTAGCAAAATTTCTTGCCCGTAACGTTTAGCGATCGCACCAAGAATAGGCGAACCTAAAGATACCGCCTCTCTAGCATAAATATCTGCATCCAAAATCGGCAGATTATAAGTGCTAGCTAAATAATTTGTGACAGTGGTTTTGCCTGTAGCAATACCTCCAGTTAAGCCGATTATGCGTTTTGTCATTTGTCATTTGTCATTTGTCATTTGTCATTTATTATTCTCCGCATCCCGGCGTCTCGCTCATCCGCCACATTATCAATGCTTCGGTTAAACCATCTAAAGTGTATTCTTGGGCTTCGACATCTACACGTCCGAATAAAGACTGGCAAGTTTGGGAAGTTTGAGGGCCGATGGAGGCAATACAAACACCATCTAACAATTGACTAGCATGGGAGTTACTCGGAAATATGTTGTTAGTAAGTTGGCAGAAAAATTGTACAGTTTTAGAACTGGCAAAAGTAATTATATCTACCTTGCGGTTTTGTAGAGCTAATTGTGCCGCAGGTGGGATACTGCTGGGACAACAAGATTGATATGCAGCAACTTCTATTACCTCTGCTCCTTTAGCAGTTAATTCTTTAATCAAAACTTCTCTGCCGCCGCTTTCAACTCTGGGAAATAAAACCTTTTTACTATGCAACTCTTCTGGGAAATTTTCCACTAAAGAATCGGCGACAAAGTTGGAGGGAATAAAATCTGCTTGCAGAGAGTATTGTTTGAGACTTTGGGCTGTTTTTTCGCCAACAACGGCAATTTTCACGCCAGCCAAAGCACGGCTATCTTTACCTTGGGCAATTAGTCTGGCAAAAAAGTAGTCTACACCATTGGTAGAAGTGAGAATTAACCAGTTGAAGTTAGATAAATTAGCGATCGCATTATCTAAATTTTCCCAACTCGAAGGCGGGCCAATTTCTAAGGTAGGCATTTCGATGACAGTTGCGCCTAAAGCCATGAGACGATTGCTAAATTGATTCGACTGTCCGACTGAACGTGTCACCAAGATTGTTTTGCCAGCAAGGGGAGATGAAGTAGATAAGGGGGATGAGAAAGAGGGCGGGAGATTAGTTGACATAGGTTGGGCTGTGGGAATACTGGCGTGCCTTTCTCTATATATATTCTCAGGTTGCAAGTACTTGCGTAGCCCAACAACTTCGCCAATCACAATTACCGCTGGGGAAAGAGATAATCCGCTGATTTGTTCACAGATATTGCCCAGTTGTGCTATCCAAATTTGTTGCTCTGGAGTTCCTGCCCAACGGATGATGGCTATGGGTGTTAAATGCGATCGCCCGTATCGCAACAGTTGATTTACAATTTCCCGTATGTGTTGCCCTCCCATCAAAATTACTAGTGTTTCTAACCGCGATAGCGCCTCCCAGTCTAAAGCCTCTGGTTCGTGGGCTGTAAATACTGCAAAACACCGACTTAAAACTGGATCTGTGAGCGGAATTCCTGCCAATAGCGGTGCTGCAAGGGCTGAGGAAATTCCTGGTACTAGTTCAAAATCACAAGCAGATGCTTTTAAAGCTTCTATTTCCGAAGTGCAACGCCCAAAAATCAAGGGGTCGCCTGATTTGAGCCGTACAACTTGTTTGCCTTCCTGGCAGAATTTTACTAGTAAGTTGTTAATTTCTGCTTGACTTGTACTGGGTTTACCACCGCGTTTGCCGACATCTAATTTCAGACAATCAGGTGGTACACACTGCAATAATTGAGCATCTACCAAAGCATCGTAGACTAACACCTGAGCAGTGGCTAAGAGATTGTAAGCTTTTACTGTTAGGTATGCCACATCTCCAGGCCCAGCACCTACAAGGTAGACTTTGCCTCTTTTATTTGTCATTAGTCATTGGTCATTAGTCATTTGTTATTCTCCGCGTCCCCACTCTCTACTCCCCACTCCCCTTAATTTTTTCAATTAACCGATCAATTTGCTCAACCATCTGATTATTTTTCTCAGCTTGGAATAATTCTCTGGCTTTTTGGAAATTGACGATCGCTTCTTGGGTTTGTTGTTCTCTTCCTAGAGTTATCGCCAGATTATAGTAAGCGTATGCATAGTCGGGTAAAAGACTAATAGCTTTTTTATAATGTGCGATCGCTTCTTGGGGCTTACCTCGATCGTCCATCGCATTTGCTAAACCGGTGTAAGCTTGTGCGTGTTTGGGATCGAGGCGAATTGCTTGGGTATAGTCGGCTATTGCTTCGTCTAGTTTGCCTTGCGCGTACAAAGCACTTGCTAAGTTATAGTGAGCCTCTGCATCTTGGGGATCGATGCTAATGGCTTGTTGATACTGGACGATGGCTTCTTCTAGTTTGCCTTGGGCGTACAGTACATTTCCCAAGGCATTATAACTTGGGGCATTTTTGGGTTCGAGGCGAATTGCTGTTGTATACTCTGCCACTGCTTCTGCTGGCTTTCCCTGAGCATAAAAAGCATTTCCTAAATAATAGTGAGCTTCTGCATCTTGGGGATCGAAGTTTATAGCTTGTTTGTATTCGGTAATCGCTTGTGGAAATTTGCCTTGAACGTAGAGAGCATTTCCTAAGTGAAAGTGAGCTTTGGCAGATTTAGGATCGAGGCTGATGGCTTTTTGATATTGGGCGATCGCTTCTTGTGGTTTCCCTCGATCCTCAAGAGTATTTCCTAAAGCAATATAAGCTTGGATAAATTTCGGTTCTAGCTCAATTGCTTTGCGAAAAGCCGTTTCTGCTCCTTTGAAATCTCCTTGTTTATAGAGATTAGTTCCTTGTTGAAAATTAGTCAGTGCCTTTTTATTCTGAGGAACTACGGCTTGAGGAGAGTTTTCAACTTTTGCTAAAACAACGCCAACATCTTTACTAAAAGCAGTATTCGCATTGCTCAAACACCAGCAAATAATAGCTGTAGCCAGGAAATTATTTATTTTTACCATTGTTATGACTTGCCATTATGATTATTTATTCTATAAACAATTTATTTATTAATACGAGCTAGGGGCGCACAACTGTGCCCCCTACACAATTCAACCTTGTTCATGGTTTCGCCTTCATTTTCTCCAATAACTGAGCGATTCTTGTAGCTTTTTCAGGTTGGCGTTGTTTTTGTAATAACTCTTTGGCTTGTTGCAAATTATTTTTAGCTTCTTCTCGTTTATCTTGTTGCATTAAAATATTTGCTAGACGCAAATAAGCATCAGGATTTTTTGGGCTGCGGCTAATCACTTCGCAAAATAATTCTTTTGCTTCTTCTACTCGGCCTTGGCGATTTAAAACATCTCCCAGAAATAAGCGCACCACATCGTTAGTGGAATTGAGAGAAATAACTTTGCGAAAAGCTGCTTCTGCACCTTGATAATCTTGTGCTTGAGCAAGATTGATTCCTTTTTGAAACAAGTCTGAGGTAATTAAAGTTTTCCAAGCGAAATACCCAAGGATTACCAGACTGAAAGCAACTATGCTCCCAGCGAGAATAGAACTAATTGGCAAGGTTTCTAACATTGTCTAAGCCAAAAGACAGGCGATAGGGAAAATAAGATATTCGATAAAAAAGAGTTTCCAGATAAATTGATAAAACTGAGCGATCGCAGTTTTATCTTCTAAGTCTACCTTCCAACTCCGCAACCACATCCAAACGAGCAATCCTAAATGAGTAACTACTACAAATATCGGGTTAAGTGAGGCGACGCCTAGCACAGCAACTAAAATTATGCTCAAATAGCAAACAGTTATTACCCAAAGAGCGAGATTAAACACAGCTTGGGCGCCGAGTTGGATAGTGAAAGTAGAGATATTGTAGAGCTGATCGCCTTCCATATCGGGTATATCTTTAAAAATGGCGATCGCAAACGTAAACACCAAAATAAATAACGTCAACGCCCACACCGCAGGTACAATTGCTTGGCTTTGGTGGAATGCCCAACTGTAGTGCAAATACAATCCCAAATTTACAATAGTACCGCGTACCGAAAAAATACACAGCGCCGCCCAAATAGGAAACTGCTTCAAACGAATTGGCGGTAAAGAATAAGCAGTACCAATGGCCAAACTAATTGCCACCATGCCAAACAAAAACGGCCCAGTTAGCCACGCCACAATTAGCCCCAAAATCCCAGTAAAAGCAACAATTAATTGCCCAGTTTTACGGGAAAATTCCCCAGAAGCTAAAGGTAAATGAGGCTTATTAATCTTGTCAATTTCAACATCTTCTAATTGATTCAGCCCCACAATGTAGACATTGCCACACAAACAAGAAACCCACGCCCCCAACAAAGGCAGCAGATAACTTGTAGAGACGCGATTCATCGCGTCTGCATGATTCATCGCGTCTCCTCCAGGATTCATCGCGTCTCCAGGATTCATCGCGTCTCCACCAACCGCAATGGCAATTAAAAACAAACCCAACACACTCAAACTCGTCCCGATAATCGTGTGCGGGCGAGAGAATTTCCAGAAAGCATACAACCAATCAAAAGAAAATGGAGCGGCTTTGCTTGACAAAGAACTGTTTTGAGAATGGCTCATGAGTAGCTTGGATTCACTATTCCGGCTTACTCTTAACCATTGTCACAGAATTTGGTCATTAGTCATTGGTCATTAGTCATTAGTCATTTGTTATTCTCCGCGTCCCCGCGTCTCCCCATGCCAACCCTGTGCGATCGCCCTTCTCCGTGGGAATCATAACAAAAATCACCACGGTAAAGATCCGATGGCATATCAAAACATTACCGCCTCTCTTTCCCCAGCAGATATCCAAGAAATCAAAGCTGCCTTTGCGACTATCCAAGCAAAGTTGCCTTTTCTTGTTACCCTCAGTGCAGAAGAACGACGCAACTTATTTAAGATGGGCGATAAAAGACTAGCTTTTGTCAACAATAGCCTGATTGCTGCCCAGACTAACCGAGATAAATATGCTTTTGACCAATTAGCTAAATATAAGCCGCAAGATTTAAAAATTCTGCTTAAAAAACCGGAGGAAATTGCCCAGAAAGCCGCCAACATCCTCAAGGATGAAAAGGTTCCCTCAAATGTTCGTGGCAGTGCAGCATCGGCATTGGGCAACCTGGGAGAGGCGGCAACACCGTATATCCCTGACATCCTTAACTTCCTCAAGGATGAAAAGGTTAACTCAGGTGTTCGTCGCGGTGCGGCATCAGCATTGGGGAAGCTGGGAGAGGCGGCTAGCAAGTATATCCCTGACATCCTTAACTTCCTCAAGGATGAAAAGGTTGACTTATCTGTTCGTGGCAGTGCGGCATGGGCATTGGGCAACCTGGGAGAGGCGGCAACACCGTATATCCCTGACATCCTTAAC